>JBDRHV010000056.1:0-2533 GCA_043816465.1 bacterium
CTTTTGCATCTCATCTTTAGCTTTTCCTTCTGATATACAATCTGTAACCTTATCACTATCAAATCCAAGGTCTTCTACAACTCCAAGTACGAGCTCGTTTGTCATATTTGAAGCATTAGATTCAGTTTTTTCATACAATGCGTCATGGTATTGGAAGTACTCTTTATTACCGTACTCTTTCTGTATACAGGTTCCAGCCTGAGGCTCATATTCAGCAATTTCACCATGAAATGGCAATGGAAAATCCCTAAATACATATATCAAATCATCAGTATCAATGTAATTCTTTTGGATTGATGGTAATACCTCCTGGGCATGTCTTTTACAATATGGACACTCGTAATCACTAAATTCCACTATTGCATACTTTGCATCATCTTTATTCCCTTTATAAGCATCATCATCTATGCTAAGTTCTGCATACATGAAGCCTTCCTCTTGAGTTCCTTGTACATTATCATTTGTTACATCATCCTTTTTTTTATTTTGTGTAAAAAGGATTGTTCCGGAAACAATAATTGCAGCAAGCAAAATTGATATGGGAAGTAAATTTACAGATACATAATCGTTCTTCTTTTGTGCCATTAATCTATGTTACTAAAATAAAAGCGTACGGTGATTATATCAGCGTTGAGGTCTTTTTACCACTTGGATAAGCATTATTGTTGATACTGCTAGGGTAATTAGTCCGTGGAATAGAATAAACAAGGTAAGAACTTTCAATGTTTCGTTGAATACAGTTAGTCCAATAATGAATGTAAGTGATGATATAACAATTTCTGCTAATACAAGTTTGCTTTTTGGTGCAAGCTTAAGTGATGAGGAAAATAGTAAGTATGAAAGTGTCTGAAGCATCCATCCAAGACCAAAGAATATTGAAATACCATCCACGTAGTATTTTCCATACCCTATAAGATAATGGATATATCCTGTCTTAAAGTATTCAAAAACAATTATTGGAATAAAAACAGCTACAACAAGAAGCATGCCTCTAACAATAGTCCATATGAAGTTTTTCTGTTCCTTTTTACTTGATATATTTTCGCCAAGAATTACGAATAAGAAACTTGTAGAGATAAATAATGGGAATTTATAAAGAAAAGCGAAGGTAATATATGACGTATATATCGAGGCAGATAATGTCTTGTTTAAGATTATTCCGTCAAATATCCAAAAGGTATTCACTGCTAGTTGAAGTACAGCATTGAATAATAAAAGCTTTGGATCTATAGAAAATTTTGTAGTATTTACTGGTTTTAGTAGGTCTTTATTTTTTGATTTCAAATACAGGATAGACCCTATGAGAAGCGTAAAAGCAGCAATTATTAAGGCCCAGAATACTGTAAGATAGTTTGCTCCGTGGCTGACTAAATATCCCGATATTACTCTAGATGTAGGGAAAGCAAGGGTTAATAATCCCAATATAAAATATTTCTCAAGACCATTTATCCAAGCCCTAAAGTAATGATATATGTATAGTAATAATGCGAGTGATAATATTGAGAGTATAAGTATTAGGTGCTCGGGGTAAATAAGCATTAATATCCCAAATGCGAGTGCAAATACAAACAGCATATAAGGTGTAACTTTTACGTAGCTAGTGAAAAGTATTTTCTTGAATTCACTTGAATTTGTCTTACTTAGGTGAATTGTAAGTTGTTTGGAGTAAGCTTCTGTAAACATACCGAAAAGAGACATTATAGCTATCCCGAAGTTGATCACTGCAAGTGTCGAGGTTTCAATGTTTCGAAGTTGATATACTCCAAGTACTAGCAATAAGTTTGCTATCAACATAAACGAGCCCATTGTTATAAAAGGAAGGAATTTCTTAAAAATATTTTTAAACATAATGTTAAATATAATAACACTATTTATTAAATCGTGTGATATAATTTCACTCAACTGTCCGTTAAGATTTTACTATATTGAAATGCCTAACGGAACAAATCCTGGAGAAGATTCTGGTGATCCTCTTAATCCTAATGAAGATGATTCAAAACAGCCTATCAATATTGACAAGAAAGGGGCGATTTTGTAGTTAATTCTATGGATACTATTAATCCAGTTGAAGAACCGAAGATTCAAAAATTATTTAAAGATCTTCTATCTTCTTCCCCTAATTGGAGCACGTGCTTAGATGGAAAAATTTGTATTCATGAATTTGATAAAATCAAATTTCCATTTTTAAAGCAGAGGATTAATATCATTAGTGAAAATCTTCTCGCTTTTGAGTATTTTGCTGATTTTCAAGAGTTTAAAATATGGTACATCAGAAACGAAGAGGGATACTTCACTAGATCATATTTAATTTCCAAATACAAGGGAGAAGAAATACGTTACCCAGGAACGGAAGACCTGTGTTTTTCATTAGAAATGGAGGGTTATTATAGTCAAAACGGAAATGAAAGATCCTATATCAAATATGATTTTGTTTTTCCAGGAAAAATTGAGCAAGAAAAACTTTGTGAAGCAATTGATACTGATTCTCCTACGTTTTTAATTAATAAAGAATAATTATGAATACAGATAAAGC
>JBDRHV010000057.1:0-2214 GCA_043816465.1 bacterium
GTTCAATACTTTTCTCTGTATTTGCAATTTCATCTTCCATTGGAACATGAGAAGTCTTCAAATCAACCAATGGCTCAATATGAACAATTCCTGCTTCTTGCAAATTTAATAAAAGTTTTTTCTTGTACTCTTGTGCTCCCAGGATGAGCACTTTTTTCATTGTAACAATCAAAGGAGCGTTCCTTTCATTATTGATTGTAACAAATTATATCTTATCAAAATTTGTAGCCATAGATTTAAAATAAAAAATTTCAAAGCTATGACCACACAATAACATATAATTTATTTTTGCATTTTTTGTTTGGCAATTTTTGCTCGTCCTACAGCAGCAGCTTGAACATCACCTAGATATATTCTAATCTGTCTGATGTTATCTTTACACTCAGGTATAAGACGTTCTTTAAAAAGATTAATACGCTGTGTTGTTTTTCTCAGCTCAGCGATAATAACTTCTTCCTGTACTTTGAGAATATTAAATTTTTCACGAAGTTTTATCAGTTCCTGTAGTGCTTTTACACCAGAATCAAACCAGGGAGGTGTTAAAAATTTATCATAATCATCAACATTAAAGATAACGTCTTTAAACGAAGGCATGAAAATACCAGCAACATTAATCTCTTCACTAATGACTTCTTTCAAATGCACAAGTTCATTAACCTGCTGAGGGAAAGCTTCACCAAAGAGCTTTTGCCATGTAGATATCTGAAGGCGAAAATTTTCCATTTCAACCTTTAGCTCTTTCATCTGGCGAACTATTTTGCGTCTTTCCACTTCTAGTTGCATTTTTTTCAACTCCAAAGTAGGTAAAAACCTGGTGTAGCGAGCCAGCGATTCTCTTTGGGATTTCAATTCGTTTCTTGTTAATTTAATTTTTGCCATAATCAGTGACTACTTTTTTGGCCAGTATTTACTAATAAGTTTCTCAGTAATACCGACCTCTTGTGGTTCAAAAATATCTGCCATAATCTGCCAACATTTATCAAGAGCTTCTTCTAATGGAATATTTACCTTTAATTCCATCATCTCCTCTTCAAATCGCTTTCCATATTTAAGCAATTTGGCATCCCAGCTGGACATAACAAAACCCATTGCCTGCTTTTCTCTTGATTCTTTACATTTTGCATACAACTGAATACAGGAAGTCATCATAGCTCGATGGTCATCACGAGTTTTTCCATTTACAAGTTGTTTTAGACGACTAAGAGAGCCAAATGGTTCAATTCTTCCATTACGTAGATAAAATTGTCCCTCTGTGATATATCCAGTATTGTCTGGTACAGGATGAGTAACATCATCACCAGGCATTGTTGTTACAGCTAGAAGCGTTACTGATCCACTTCCTTCAAAGTCCACAGCTTTTTCATATCGTTTTGCAAGCTGTGAATAGAGATCACCAGGATAACCACGATTACTTGGAATCTGCTCCATTGTAATCGCTATCTCTTTTAAAGCATCAGAAAAAGATGTCATGTCTGTTAAAAGAACAAGAACTTTCATATTCTTCTTTACTGCAAAGTTTTCTGCAACAGCTAATACTAAATCTGGTACAAGTAGACATTCTACAACAGGATCAGATGCTGTATGAGCAAACATAATAGTTCTATGCATAACACCACCTTCTTCAAATGTGTTTTTGAAGAAAAGGTAGTCATCATATTTAAGTCCCATACCACCAAATACAATAACATCAGCTTCTGCTTGTAAACCAATACGAGCAAGAACTTCGTTATATGGTTCACCTGGAATAGAAAAAATAGGAAGTTTTTGTGATTCTACCAGTGTATTAAAAAGATCAATCATAGGAAGACCGGTGCGAATCATATTTGAAGGGATAACACGTTTTGCAGGGTTAACAGAAGGTGCCCCAATCTCTATCATATTTTCTTCTAATTTAGAACGTCCATCACGTGCATCTCCACTACCACTGAAAATTCTTCCAAGAAGATTATCAGTAAAGGAAACCTGCATAGGATGTCCAAGGAATCTTACCTTATCTCCTGAGGAAACACCTTTTGTACCGGCAAAAACCTGTAGAAAAACTTGATCGTGGTCAAGCTTAATAACCTGGGCTAAGGAACTTCCTCTTTCGCTTTCCACAACTGCAAGATCTTCATAACCAACATTGCTTGCTTTTAAACTTACAACATTTCCGGCAATCTGGTCTATTTTACTATAAACTTTTCTCATAATAGTTCCTTGATTTTTGCTTCAATT
>JBDRHV010000058.1:0-27186 GCA_043816465.1 bacterium
GAATACTGGAGATTATCCTTGGTACAACAGTGGTACTAGGGCAACCTATCTTGCAACATCAAATCCAAGAAGTCATAACAGTGATTTCTATAATCCAGATGGGTGGTCTAGCTTTTCGAGAGTTGTTACTCCGATAGAAGAAGTTGTAATGCCAGGTGAAAGTGCAACTTTTGAATTTGTAGGAAGAGCACCAGTTTTTCCTGATACCTATACTGAAAAATTTGAACTAATAAGACTTCCCAAGAGTTGGGTCGAGGATACATTGGTAAGTATGACTGTAGTAATTTCCAAGGGAAATCTTCAGCTCGTAGAAATAAAAGAAACTGGAACTGGATTCCTTACAGTCAGGGAGTGTGGACACCCAAATTGTAAACAGATAAGTGCTGTGGAAACAGGCTATATAACAATACTTAAGTCAGAAAAAGTTGGGTGGTCTCAGATAGTGTACGACGGTGTAAATACAGGTTGGGTATTCGGTCAGTATGTAAAGAAGCTATAATCATCAAATGTTAGACTCGCTAAATCAGCAGCAAAAAGAAGCTGTGCTTCATAAAAACGGTCCTCTTTTGATTTTTGCTGGTGCAGGCTCGGGAAAAACTCGAGTGATAACCTTCCGTATTGCACGATTAATACTTGATAAAGTAGTACAGCCTGAGAATATTTTAGCTGTTACTTTCACCAGAAAAGCCGCTGGGGAGATGAAAGAGAGAGTTCAGAAGCTTCTTAAGGAAAGTTCAGAAAATTGGCACGGTAGACTTCCATTTATCGGTACTTTTCACTCTTTCGGTGCAAATTTTTTAAGAAAAGAGGGAAGAATTGTTGGGCTACCATATGGGTTTTCGATATTTGATCCGGATGATGTTGTTCATCTGATTAAGCAGATAATGGATGAGAGAAATATCGATAAAAAACAGTTCAATCCCAACGTTATCTATACCCTTATTAGCTCCGCAAAAAACGAAAAGATTTCTCCTGAGGAATATCCGAATTTTGTCAGAGGACCACTGGAAGATATTGTTGCAGAGATATATCCAGAATATGAAAAGAACTTGAGAAGTCAGAACGCTGTTGACTTTGATGATCTTCAGATTCTTCCTCTCAAAATTCTAGATGAAAACAAAGACATTAGGGAAAAATACCATAAAATGTACAAGTATGTATTGGTAGATGAGTACCAGGATACAAATATGATCCAGTACCAACTTATCAAACATCTTGTAAACGAAGATAAAAATATTTGTGTAGTAGGAGATGATGATCAGGGAATTTATTCTTGGAGAGGTGCCACGATAAAAAATATTCTCAGCTTCGAAAAGGACTTTCCTGGAGCAAAAGTAATTAAGCTTGAGAAGAACTATCGTTCGACAAGGAATATTCTTCATGCTGCACATTCAGTAATCTCTCAAAATATTGAAAGAGCACAGAAAGATCTTTGGACAGATTCAGAACTTGGGGAAAAGATTGTACTTTACCAAGCGAGGGATGGCAGGGATGAAGCTGAATTTGTGGTAAGTAACATCATGGATATTCAAAGTAGTGGGGGAGGATTAAATGATATCGTAGTGCTTTACCGAACGAATGCACAATCAAGAGCTATTGAAGAAATTTTAATTAACAATGCTATCCCTTACAAATTAATTGGAGGGGTGAGATTTTACGAGAGAAGAGAAATTAAGGATATGCTTGCTTATCTTAGATTTCTTGCAAATCCTAAAGACGAGACTTCACTTGTGAGAATAATGAATGTTCCTACAAGAAAGATTGGGGAGAAGTCGCTCTCTGAAATGAAGTCATTTGCGAAAAAGTTTTCGGGTGGCAAATTCAAACTTGGAGAGTGTATGTTAATACTTTGGGCAGCAGAAAATAACGTGAAGAATATTGAAAAGTTTTTACCTGAATCAGTTGTTAAAAGTGATGTCATAGAAAATGCCAAGACTGATGACTCAAAAGATTTTTACGATAAATATAAGAAGGTGATAGATGTATTTGGTCAGCTTTATGACATTTCGATAACGAGTGACGCTAGACATCTCATAGATGAAATCTTAGAACTGACGAAATATGAGACTTGGATAGACGATGGGACAGAGCAAGCTCAATCGAGGAAAGAAAACCTCTATGAGTTGAAGGTTGTTGCAAACAGATATTCCAAGCTTGGACCTAAAGATTCAATGATGGAGTTTCTGTCGGACGTTGCACTTGTCGAGCAGGACAGCAAAGACGATGGTGGTCAGTATGGGGACGAGATGGTGACGCTAATGACCCTCCATTCCGCAAAGGGTTTGGAGTTTGAGATGGTATTTATGATTGGTATGGAAGAGGGTCTATTTCCTCACATTCGATCTTTCACCAGTCCTTCAGAATTGGAAGAGGAAAGAAGACTTTGTTATGTGGGAATTACAAGGGCGAAAAAGAGATTATTTCTTACCTATGCTGAGAATAGAAGTACGTACGGTGGATTTGGAGAAAGAATCCCATCCAGGTTTATTGCTGAGGTACCACCAGATCTTGTGGATTTTTGTTCAAGTGATGGGGGATATTAATCCAGTACGTACACATCTACATAACTTCCATAACTGACTTTTCCATACCAGTCTTCTATCTTATCAAAACCAAGATCGATTCTATTTCCTTTGACCGCTCCTCCAATATCTTCAGCGCGAGCGCTTCCATATCCTGGCACATACAGATGTGTGCCAAGTGGGATTACTGTAGGATCTACTGCTACCATCCCTTTTTCAAGGATTTTTCCTGTGTATGTGTGACCGGTACATCCTGTACAGTATCTGTCGTATGATGTTGCCCTCATTCCTTCTATTACCCTCCAGTATGTAATTTCTACTCCGCCGATTACAGTAGTTTTATAAACCTTCTTTGTCCCGATTGATACAATCTCGTTTTCTGAAGGCAACGTAATAATTTCATTAACCAATTTCTTTCCCATGAGAAGATCGTTGATATAAAGGTATTCATAAACCATTTTTTTCTGTCCAATTACCCCAGGTTTTGTGACACTCCTTACTCCCCATTCAAGGTTATCATCCTTCCTTTCTTCAGTTTCAAAAGAAATATACTCGTACTCTGTGTGGTTTTTTCTTACAACTTCATCGACCCTTATTGAGGTGAAAACTCCCAGAATATAGTTTCCGTCTGGGTGTAGTTGGGTAATACTAGAAATTTCTATTCCAAAATCTCTGACTGCTTCCTCTACGGTATTAGAATATGTTATTCCTTTATACAGACTATCTTTATATCTAATCTCTACACTTTTGGGTTTGAAAATAGAGGTAGCTTTTGGCCTATTGGGAATCACATTTACTATTGTTACGTCATTCTCTATCCCTAGAACTCTTCCTTCTGTAGGGGATTGAGCAAGTGCAAATTTGGATAAACCACCTGATGCAAGTAAGCTTAATCCAACAGCAGAAAATAGGGTAAAAACTCTTCTGAATAATCTTCCTTTTTGCTTCGAACCCATTGGGAAATGGGGAAAAATTAAGCCATTTTAGGCAAGCACAGTATAATTAATCTGACTGGTTAATTCAATTTTAGTGTAGAGCTTGGGACCCCGCTACCTTTTCAATATTGAATAATTTAATCTATTAATACAACCCATTATTTTTTTATACTATTTTTGTTATTTCAGCCGAGAAGGTAGCGGGGTCCCACAATTATACCGACTCATTATTAGAATTTGTCGACAATTGTGTGATTTGACATTAATTCCTTTATTTTTAATGATATAGATTAGCACGTATAATTCTACTGCCATATGAAAAATAAGAAAATCGTGAAGTACATATTGATAGGACTAGGTGTTCTGACTGTTTTGGGTCTGATTTACTATTTTCTAATTTTTCTTCCTAATCAGAGCAATATAAAAGAAGCTTCAGTATTAATAAATGAAGCAGAGGAATTCATTGAGAATGGAAATTATTTTTCTGCGGTAGAAAAGTATCAAGAAGCAAGTGAGATTGATGGTAGAAGTACAGATGCATATGTAGGTCTTGCTGAGATATATCTCTTAAAGAATAGGCAAGATAATGCGATTGATATTCTTCAGATTGGAATTAACAAGGCAAGAAACTCGAGTAGGGTTAATCAGGTACTTGGTAGGATTTATCTATCTGAAGGAGATTATAGTAAAGCAATATACTTTCTGAAAAAATCGGTGAGCAGTGACAAAAACAATGATGATGCAAAGTTTTTGCTGGCTCAAGCATATGTAGGGACTGGAGATTTAGATCAATCTGAGTCTGTGCTTGATGTTTCAGATAATGACAAAAACCTTTATGCCAAGGCAAAGCTATTGAATGCAATGCTCATTGGGGAAGATACCAAGCATGCAAAGGGATTGTTAGATGACATAAATAGTTCTGATTTGGATGATGAAGTTGCTGATCAAGTGGAATTTTTTAACGAGGTTTTGGATTATATTGATTCTTTGGATGATGATATCAAGACGGATGTGTATGTATCGGTTATGATTTCTAGGGCTGCTTTGTATTCAGGATATCCTGATCTTGTGATAGGTCTTTTGAGTGAATATGTTGAGGAATATGACTTGTATTGGGAGCTCAATCTTTATCTAGGACATGCATATTTACTCAAATACGATTATGAGAATGCACTTGTGTACTTATCACAGGCGTACCTTCTTGAAAGTGATTTATCAATAAGTGCAAGACTTTTAGCCAGGGCATATCTTGGAGATGATAATGTAAGCGATACAATAAAGTACTACGAAAAAGCAATAAATTTGGCTAAGAACCAAAACAAGGTAGATACTCGGCTTGAGTATTTTGAAGTACTGATAGAAAAGGAACAATACGTAAGGGCGGAGGAGCAGTTAGATTTACTTCTATTGGTTGATGATATAGATACAGATACGCTTTTGATTCAATGGGGAGATTCTCTTCTTGATCGGGAACTGTATTCTCAGTTGGAGGAGAATATGGAGAAAATAAAAATAAACAATCTTGATGATGATTTGAAAGCAGAGTACTACTACCTTGAAGCGGGTGTGTCTTTGGGACAGGCCAGCTGGGATGATGCAACTGAAGCGATTGAAAAAGCGATTGAAATCGATGATAAGATGGCGAAATATCATCTACTTTATGGTAGAATCCTTTATCAGTCAGGTGTTGATATTCAGGCAAAAGTTGAGCTAGAGAGATCTGTAGAGTTAGACCTTGAGGGTGAGGTTTCTACAGAAGCTCAGAAAGTTTTGGACAGAATATAGAGAATTGTATATCAGGAAAGGAATATAATTCTATATATGTCTTGGCAGGATATGAAAGTTTGTATATAATCCTCAAGTTTCATTTTTGAATTAAGTCATTATGGCTAAAGGCGAAAACATAAAGTTCGATCTGGATAAAATCAGAAACATCGGAATTATCGCTCATATAGATGCAGGAAAGACCACTACTACAGAGTCTGTCCTTTTTCATACAGGCAAAACTCACAAAATAGGAAATATTAATTCTGGTACTACCCAGATGGACTGGATGGAACAGGAGAGAGAAAGAGGCATAACTATTCAATCTGCAGCAACCACTTGTTATTGGACATTGGATGGAGTGAAATACAGAATAAACATTATTGATACCCCCGGTCACGTGGATTTTACAGCGGAGGTAGAGAGATCACTTAGGGTACTTGATGGTGCAGTCGTTATATTTGACGGAAAGATGGGAGTTGAGCCTCAATCTGAGACAGTTTGGAGACAGGCAGATAAGTATCATGTACCTAGAATCTGTTTTGTCAATAAGTTGAACCTTGTTGGTGGAGATTTTCAGATGGCTCTCGATTCAATCAGAGATAGATTGAACAAAAGGGCATATGTGGTACAGATTCCCTTAGGTTTTGAGAAAGGAATACATGGAATCATAGATATTGTTGAGAGAAAGGCTTTCCAATACGATCCCACAGGTACCGATGAAAAACTTGAGGAGATAGATGTTCCTGAGGAGTACAAAGAGAAGGTTGAATCATATAGAACTGAATTAATTGAGGGAATTGCGGAATATGATGATGATTTTATGCAGAAGTATCTTGATGGGGAGGAAGTTAGTGTAGAGGAGATTTGGAAGGTATTAAGGAAGGCAGTATTGAGCGGTCATTTCTTTCCGGTATCAGGTGGAGACTCAAGAAAAGGAAATGTCGTTCCCAAAATATTGGATCTTGTAGTTAGATTACTTCCTTCACCTGCAGATATTACCGAGGTTGAAGGGATGGATGTTGATGATCCAGAGAAGAAGGTCAAGATTAAATGCTCAGATGATGAGCCATTTACAGGTCTTGTTTTCAAGATTGCTACAGACCCCCATATCGGAAGTCTTGCATATGTAAGAGTTTATTCTGGACAGCTTGGAGCAGGTACTTATGTAATAAACTCAACTAATGGAGTAAAGGAAAGAGTTGGAAGGCTGGTGCTTATGCATGCAAATGATAGAGAAGAGGTTGAAGGTGTAAGGACTGGTGATATAGCTGCAATTGTTGGTTTAAAGGCATCTACTACAGGAGATACTCTTTGTGATCCAAGTAGGCCATTACTTCTTGAAAAGATTCATTTCCCTGATCCTGTTGTGAATGTAGCAGTAGAGCCTAAATCTACTTCAGACCAGGAAAAGATGGGAGTTGCGCTTAAGAGGCTTGCGGATGAAGATCCTACATTCAAAGTTTCAGTAAATCAGGAGACTGGTCAGACCATTATCGCCGGAATGGGGGAGCTTCATCTTGAGATTATTGTTGACAGAATGAGGAGGGAATTCAATGTTGAGGCAAGTGTTGGTCAACCTCAGGTAGCATACAAAGAGACAATCCAGTCTACAGTTGAAATTGAAGGTAAATACGTTCATCAGTCAGGTGGTCGAGGTCAGTATGGTCATTGTTGGCTTAGACTTGAGCCACAGAAAGCTGGTGATGGATTTCAGTTTGTGGATGAACTTAGAGGTGGGTCAATTCCAAAAGAGTATGTCCCTGCGATTAGAAAAGGAGTTGAAGAGGCTATGCTTTCTGGAGTTATTGCTGGATACCCTGTTGTTGATGTTAAGGTGGCTGTATACGATGGTTCTTATCATGATGTGGACTCATCCGAGGCTGCTTTTAAGATTGCGGGTGCTCAGGCATTCAGAGCTGGTGCTCAAAATGCCGATCCAGTAGTACTTGAGCCAATAATGGACGTTGAAGTTACACTTCCAGAACAATACCTGGGTGACGTAACTGGTCATCTTAGTAGTAAAAGGGGTAGAATCGAGGGCACAGAGGTAAGAGGCGATCTTCAAGTAATTAAGGCAAAAGTACCTCTTGCAGAGTTGTTTGGATTCACAAATAATTTGAGATCCATGACCTCTGGAAGGGGAACACCAAATATTGAATTTTCGCATTATGACAAGGTTCCTAAGAATATTATGCAAGAGATGGCAATCAAATCTGGAGCCGAAGAGTAATAGCTGATAAGTTTGACTTAAAGGCTTTCTTGAAAGATATTATTGTTTTTGGTAATATACGCAGCGTCACAAAGAATTTATTAAATAATAATTTTTTAATATTAATAAAATGGCAGAGACGAAATTTGATAGATCAAAGCCTCACTTAAATATTGGCACGATTGGCCATGTTGATCATGGAAAGACCACTTTAGTGAAAGGAATTTTGAAAACATTTGCTGGCGATGAAGCAGCTAAATGGATTGAAAAGCTTGATAAATCACCAGAGTCAAGATCAAAGAGTCTTACAATTTCTGTTGCACACGTAGAGTATTCAACAGATAACAGACATTATGCACATGTTGATTGTCCAGGTCATAAAGACTATGTGAAGAATATGATTACAGGTGCTGCACAGATGGATGGTGCAATCTTGGTAGTCAGCTCAGCAGACGGTCCAATGCCTCAGTCAAAGGAGCATGTACTTCTTGCTAAGCAGGTTGGAGTTCCAAAGATTGTAGTATTCATCAACAAATTTGGTGATGCAGATGATGAGATTATCGAACTTATTAAGGCTGAAATTAAAGAGATTCTAAAGAAATATGAATACGATGAGAATTGTCCAATTATTGTAGGAGACGCTAAGGCTGCTGAAGATGGAAAACCAGAAGGAATTGAGTCAATAAAAGAACTTATGAAGGCAGTAGATGAATATATCCCATTGCCAGAAAGAGATATCGAAAAAGACTTCTTAATGCCAATTGAAGACGTATTCTCAATCGAAGGAAGAGGTACCGTTGCTACAGGTAGAATTGAAAGAGGAAAGATAAAGGTTGGTGAGTCAGTCGATATTCTCGGATTGGGCAAAGACACAAAGTCTACTATCACAGGTGTTGAGATGTTCAATAAGACACTTGATGAAGGTATGGCAGGTGATAACGTTGGACTTCTTCTTCGAGGACTCAAGAGAGAAGATGTTGAAAGAGGTCAGTCTATTGTTAAGCCAGGTAGTACACAGATTCACACGGAATTTAAGGCTCAGGTATACGTATTAAATAAGGATGAAGGTGGAAGACATACACCATTTGTTAATGGTTATAAACCACAATTCTTCATCAGAATGGCAGATGTTACTGGTGAGGTAAATCTACCAGAAGGTACAGAGATGGTTATGCCAGGTGATGATACAGAGTTCTCATGCAAGTTGATCGTTCCAGTCGTTGTAGAAAAGGGAATGAGATTTGCACTCAGAGAAGGTGGAATGACAGTTGGAGCCGGTATTGTTACCGAGATCATTAAGTAAATGAAGTGGGAGAGAAATCTCCCCTTTGATTTTAAGTAATTTTTAGCTCTTTATTGAAATGGTAGGAAAAACACCAACAATTAGGGTAAAACTAAAGGGTTACGATTCTAGGGTTGTTGATCGCTCTGCTAAAAGTATAATAGAGACAGCCGTAAGAACTGGAGCAAAAGTCTCCGGTCCTATCCCTTTGCCTACTAGAATTCAACGTTATGCGGTCAATCGATCTCCTCATGTATACAAAAGATCGATGGAACATTTCGAGATTAGGACCCATAAACGATTGATAGATATTCTTGAGCCTACGGCTCAGACAATTGACGCTCTACAGCATTTGCAGGTTCCTGCGGGTGTTGGAATTGAGATAATGTAGTTTATCTTTCAGTTATATTGTGGTTTTGCTCCGCCATAGGCGGGTGGACCATTTTGCTACTAAAATGCAGAAATTAATAGGAATAAAAAAGGGAATGACGAAAATGTATGATGGAGATAATATGGTCCCTGTTACTGTCGTTGAGTTACCAAAAAATGTTGTTTTTACAACTAACAAAGGTGAGAAAGGAAATCTCGTAAGAATCGGGATTTTGAAGAAAAAAAGAATGAATAAACCCGAGGAGGGTTTGTATAAGAAGGTTGGATTTGCACCAAAGAAAGCTTGGGACGTTTGGATGGAAGAGGAAATAGAACTGGGTACTGAATTTGGAGCAGAAACTTTATCAGTTGGGGATTTATTGATGATTACAGGTACTGGAAAAGGAAAAGGGTTTGCAGGTGTTGTTAAGAGGTATAAGTTTGCTGGTGGTCCAAAGACACATGGACAGTCAGATAGACTTAGGGCTGGAGGTTCAATTGGTGCAGGTACAGATCCTGGAAGAGTTATTCCTGGTAAAAAAATGCCTGGAAGAATGGGTGGAAAGACTATAACAACAATAAAGAGAAAAGTTATGGAAGTGGGATCAGATTATGTAGTTGTGAGTGGTTCACTTCCCGGAAGTAATGGATCATATTTGAAAATAGAGGTAACAAAGAAAAATGAAAGTTAATACATACACCAAAACAGGAAATAAGTCAGAAAGTCAGATTGAGCTTGTAGATTCAATTTGGGCAGTACCAATGAATAAGGACCTTGTGGCACAGGTAATCAATGTGTTCTTGAACAATCAAAGAAAACATACCGCAACAGTGAAAACAAGAGGAGATGTGAGGGGTGGTGGTAAAAAGCCATGGAAGCAGAAACATACAGGAAGAGCTAGACATGGGTCAATCAGATCACCATTGTGGGTGGGTGGAGGAGTGACATTTGGTCCAACAGGGTATAAGAAAACACTAAAAATTCCTAAGAAGATGAGGGATTTATCCTTAAAATGTCTTCTTTCCGATAAGGTGAAGAATGAAGATGTTTTAGTGATTAATGAAATATCAACAGAAAAAGTAGTAAAAACTAAGGATATGCAGAATCTCCTTAAAAAACTCGGTATTGAAGGAAAAAAGGTTCTAATTGCATATGAAGGTGATGTTAAAGAGAAAGAAAATATTAGAAAAGGTTTTGGAAACATTAAAAATTCAGTGGTTTTAGATTCAAGAAATATTTGTTCTCATTCGATAATTAATTCAGACAAATTGGTAATTACAAAGAACGCAGTTAAAGAAATTGAGGAAAGATTGAAATGAATTCCAAAAGAATATTAATACAGCCAAATATTTCTGAAAAAAGTTATAGAGGTAGCGAGGTTGGTGTCTATACCTTTAGAGTAGTGAAAGAGGCTAAAAAGGATGACGTAAAAAGGGAAGTGGAGAGAAAATTTAAAGTTAAGGTGGAAAAGGTTAGGATGATCAATAAAAGAGGAAAGAAAGTAATTGATTGGAGAAGAAGAATCAGAAGCAATAGATCAGATTACAAACACGCTATTGTAACGCTAAAATCAGGAAATACAATTGATATATTTAAAGCATAAAGATGGCACTCAAAACATTTAAACCTACAACTAGTACTCGGAGACATACCGTACTTGAGGATAGAAGTAAACTATCAAAAGAGGGGCCTGTCAAATCATTGACCTTTGGAAAGAAAAGTACTAGTGGTAGAAATGTGCATGGTAGGATTACTGTTAGACATAGAGGTGGTGGGGTCAAAAGATTACTTAGAAAGATTGACCATAAAAAGGATAAGTACGATGTATCAGGAACTGTCGAGAGAATGGAGTACAATCCAAATATATCTGCAAACATTGCTCTCATAAAGTATGTAGATGGTGAAAGAAGATATGTTCTTGCACCAAGAAGAATGAAAGTTGGAGATACTATTATCTCGGGAGAAAAAGTAGAACCAGAGTTGGGAAATACAATGATGATGAAGAATATCCCATCAGGTACTCCAGTTCATGATGTAGAGTTAAACGTTGGAAAAGGTGGGCAGCTTGGCAGATCTGCAGGTACTGCAATTATTGTGCAAGGACCTGATGCAACTGGAAGATATATGCAATTGAAAATGCCTTCAGGTGAAATCAGAATAGTTTTAAATACTTGTTATGCGACAGTTGGTCAAGTAGGGAACGAAGAGCATATGAATGTGAAGATTGGAAAAGCCGGAAGAAAGAGAAGAATGGGTATAAGACCTACAGTTAGAGGAAAAGCAATGCATGCAGAACAGCATCCTCATGGAGGTGGTGAAGGAAAAGGTGTTATTAGAAGTGGTAGAAGTGGAGCAAAGGACAGTTGGGGACATAGAGTTGGAACTAAGACAAGAAAGAATAAGAGAACAAGAAGATTTATTATTAAGAGGAAGACCACAAGAAGAGTTCCTAAGTCAAAGATTTAATTATTAAGAAAAAGCCATGGCAAGATCGCTTAAAAAAGGACCATATGTAGATGAAAATCTTATGGAAAAAGTAAATAAGGCAATTCAGACAGGAGATAGGTCTCCAATAAAAACATGGGCAAGAGCATCAATGATTGCGCCTGAGATGGTAGGTCTTACCATAGCAGTGCATAATGGGAAGGAGCATATCCCTGTTCTAGTTTCTGAATCTATGGTTGGTCATAGACTTGGGGAGTTTTCTTTGACAAGGAAATTTAAGGGTCATGCAAGGAAAGGTAAGATTTCTAAAGTATATGGTGGTGCCGGAAGATTCGAAGAATAACCCGTCTTCCCATGCACCAGAATCGGTACATGGTTAGCCGAGGCAGGCCCAGATTAAATATATGAAAGAAAAAGTGAAAGATACAAATAAAAAAATACAAAAGAATACAGAAGTTGAGAAATCCGCCAAAGTTGGATCCGACTCTGTAGGAAGAAAGGTAATTGCACGTTACGGTGATGCAAACTCCTCTCCTCAAAAAATGAGACTCGTTGCAGCTCTAATAAGGAGAAAAGATGCAGTAGAAGCTGTTAATATACTGACATTCACAAGCAAGAAGGCAGCGAAAACTTTACTTAAAGTTCTGAAATCTGCAATCGCGAATGCCGACAACAGATATAGCATAAGCCCAGAAAAGCTTGTCGTGTCTGGTGTAGATATTGGTGAGGGTGTAAAATTGCCCCGATTCAGATTTGCATCAAGAGGAAGAATAAGCAAACTAATGAAGAGAAGATCGCTAATTAAAATTGAATTGACCGAAAAATAACATGGGACAGAAAATAAGTGCAACAGCTATGAGACTAGGAATCAAAGGTACTTGGAAGTCTCTTTGGTATGCAAAAGGACAAAATTATACGGATCAGCTTCATCAGGATATCGCTATCCGTGAATACATGACAAAGAAACTAAGTTCTGCTGGTCTTGAAAAGGTTGAAATTAGTAGATCAATGAATGATGTTACTGTAAATGCATATGTTGCAAGACCTGGTGTTGCTATTGGAAGAGGTGGAAAAGGAATAGATGAAATCAAAAAAGAGTTAACAAAGAAGTACAAAGTACCTATTGAAATCAAGATAAACGAATTGAAGAAGGCTAATCTTTCAGCAAGAGTTATAGCAAGGTCAATCGCAGATGGAATTGAGAAAAGAATGGCACCAAAGAAATTGATGGAAACAGAAAAAGAAAAAGCAGTTCAGGCTGGGGCAAAGGGTGTAAAAATTATGATATCAGGAAGAATTGGTGGAAGTGATATTGCTCGATCTATCAAGGCGCAGGAGGGACCGGTTCCTCTACAGACATTGAGAGCTGATATCGATTTTGCGGAAGAAGTAGCAGCTACGACAAATGCAGGTTTGTATGGAGTGAAGGTGTGGGTATACAGAGAAGATGAAAAAGAATCAGATAAATCAAATAGAAGCGAATAATGCTAGAACCAAAAAACGCAAAATATAGAAAACAGTTTAGAGGAAAGATGAAAGGCATCTCTTTCGGAGCGAGTAAAATCGACTTTGGAGAGTATGGACTTCAATCAAAAGAGTGTGGTTGGGTGTCTGCTGGTCAAATTGAGGCAGCAAGAAGAGCAATTACTGGGAGTATAAAGAGAAAAGGAAAAATTTGGGTCAGGGTTTTTCCTGATAAACCAGTAACAAAAAAGCCTGCAGAAGTGAAAATGGGTTCTGGAAAAGGTGATATTGATAGGTATGTCGCGGTTGTTAGACCTGGAAGAATATTGTTCGAATTGGGTGGTGTAGAAGAGGACATTGCTAGAGAAGCGTTCAGATTGGCAGCACATAAACTGTCAGTAGAAACTAGATTTTTGAAGAGGATGGACTAAATGAATATTAAACAAATAAGAGAAAAGAAAATAGAAGAGCTATATAAACAAAGAACTGAAGTAAGAAGAAGATACTCAGATGAATGTTTGGAGATGAGAATGGGAAAACTGAAAGATGTAAGAAAACCTAATAAGACAAGAAAAGAATTAGCTAGATTGGAATTTGTTATTGCAGAAAAAGCTTCACCAAAGGCGAGTTCGCCTAGGGTGAATAAAGATAAGTTGAGTAAAAAATCAAAAGATGGCAAAGCAAAGGCTTAACGGAAAAGTAATAAGCAACAAAATGGAGAAAACAGTGGTAGTTGCGGTTGAAAGAAAAACTGCACATCCTAAGTATAAAAAGACAATTGTCAGAAGGAAAAGATATTTTGCACATAGTGAAAACGATATTGAGATAGGAAAATCTGTTACAATCGAGCTCTCGAAGCCAATGTCAAAGCATAAGAGATGGAAGGTTATATTGGTGGAAAATGGAGAGAATAAAACTAAGTCTAAGAAGAAATAACAATGTTAAGAATAGGTGCGAGAGTAAAAATTACAGACAATACAGGAGGAAGAATAGGTAAAATCATTGGTGTACCTGGAAGTTCAAGGGAAAGGGTCGCAAAACTTGGAAGTGTAGTGAGGGTAAGTATTACAAAGGCAAACCCTTATGGTCTTGTAAAAGAGCATGGTAAGGAAAGAGCTGTTGTAGTAAGGACAAGAAAAGAATACAGGAGAAGAGATGGTTCATACATAAGATTTGATGATAATGCGGCTGTAGTACTTGGCTCAGACGGAAAAACTCCAAAGGGTACAAGAGTGTTTGGTCCAATTGCTCGAGAGCTTAAGGAAAATGGTTACGATAAAATTGTTTCTTTAGCACCAGAAGTAATATGAAGATTAAAAAAGGAGATACAGTAAGAATAATGAAGGGTAAGGATGTTGGAAAACAAGGGAAAGTACTGAAGATCGTTTCGGGAGATAAAAGAGTTGTTGTAGAGGGAGTAAATGTTTTTAAAAAGCACATAAAGGGGGACGGTAAAAATAAGGAGTCTGCTATTGTAGATATTGTAAAACCAGTATCTATAGCAAATGTCATGATTGTATGTAACTCCTGCGGAAAGGCATCAAGAGTAAGAATAAGTGTAGTAAAAGATAAACGAATCAGAATGTGTGTTAAATGTGATAAACCAATGGATGTTGTTGCGAAAAAAGAGAAAAAAGAAGTCAAATCAGGTACAACAAAATCAAAAAAAGTAAATTCTAAAGCTAAAAAATCGAAGAAATAGATCCTATCGTTCCTCTTTGAGGGACTCCAGGATGTACGAGAATAAACAATTACCATGAAAGAATTACCAAGACTTAAAAAAGAATATGTAGAAAAGTACAGAGATGAGCTGAAGAAAGAGCTTAAGCTAGACAATATTATGGAAGTTCCAATGTTTAATAAGATTGTCTTGAACGTTGGGATGGGAGAGGCTCTTGAAAACAAAGATGCAATTGAGGATATGACTAAGCAGTTTGAATTGATTACTGGACAAAAGCCTGTTGTAAAGAAAGCAAAAAAAGCTATTTCGGGATTCAAGATTAGAAAGGGTGAAGAGATTGGATTATCTGTCACTTTGAGAGGTGATAGGATGTGGCATTTTCTTGATAGATTGATAAATATTGCTTTTCCAAGGACAAAAGACTTTAGAGGAATGCCCGTAAGTTCTTTTGATGGTAGCGGTAACTATACAATTGGAATCAGGGAGCAAACATCTTTTCCAGAGATTGATCCAAACGAGATCACAAAACTTAGAGGTATGGAGATTACTATTGTTACATCAACAATTAATGATATTCATGCAAAAGCATTACTAGATAAATTTGGTTTTCCATTTAAGAAGGATGGCAAAGAAGTCTAAAGTAGCACAACAAAAGAGGCTAAAACTGTACTCAAAGTACATAACAAGGAAGTACACAAGATGTATGAGATGTGGACGTCCAAG
Source organism: bacterium (assembly GCA_043816465.1). Lineage (GTDB taxonomy): Bacteria > Patescibacteriota > Dojkabacteria > SC72 > JAFGCJ01 > JBDRHV01. Next base: position 15,399 of record JBDRHV010000058.1, read on the forward strand.
GGCTTATATGAGAAAATTCGGCCTGTGCAGAATTTGTTTTAGGCAATTAGCCCATAAGGGTGAGATTCCAGGTTTAGTTAAATCAAGCTGGTAAAGTATATGGATACAGTGTCAAATGCGCTATCAAAAATTAAAAACGCAAGTATGGCTGGGAAAAAAGAGGTTCAGTTGAAAAAGAGCAACCAGGTCTCTAGTATTGCAAAGATTCTTAAAGAAGAAGGATTTATCGATGGATATTCTGAAAACGGTAATGTCATAGATGTTACTTTGGGATTCATCGGAAAGGAACCAAAGATAACTCATTTTGAAAAGGTATCAAACCCGGGACAGAGATCATATATCTCTGTAAACAATTTGAGGCCTGTTCTAAATGGAAGAGGAATCGGGATTGTTAGCACATCAAAAGGTATTATGACGGTCGAGAGGGCAAAGGTGGAAAATATCGGAGGAGAATATATTTGTAAAATTTGGTAAATATGTCAAGAATTGGAATTCAACCAATCAAAATTGAAGAAGGTGTAACGGTAGAGGTAGCTGATGATACAGTTAAAGTTAAGGGTCCCCTAGGGGAGCTTGAAAAGAGTTTACCAAGAAAAATTGAAGTCAAAGTAACAGGGGGTGAAGTTATTGTTGAAAGAAAAGGTGAGACAAAGCAGGACAAATCGAATCATGGAACAATTAGATCAATAATCTCGAATATGATAAATGGTGTAAAAGAAGGTTATAAAAAAGAGTTGGAGCTAGTAGGAATGGGGTATAGAGCTGAAATGCAGGGAAGAGATTTAGTTATGTATATTGGGTGGAATCATCCAGTAAAAGTGTCCCCACCAGAAGATATTACTATTGAGGTCAAAGACCAGTCTTTTGTAGAAATTTCTGGCGCAGATAAACAAAAAGTTGGCCTTTGGGCTGCAAATATTAGGAAGATTAGAAAACCTGAACCTTACAAAGGAAAAGGAATTAAATACGTTGAAGAGATAGTTAGAAGAAAGACAAGTAAGTCTGTTAAGGAGGAATCAAATGCTTAAAACAAGAAGAGAAAAAAGACAAAGAAGAAAATTGCATGTAAGGAAAAACCTTTCTGGTACAAAGGATATTCCAAGAATAAATGTATTCAGAAGCAATAGGTTTATCTATGTGCAGGCGGTAGATGATGAAGCCGGTAAATCGATGTGGGGTATGGGTTCAATGAAAATCAAGTCAGCAAAGGCAGATAAGCCAGTGGAAGTGGCTGCAAAGTTGGGAGAAGAATTCTCGACAATATTAAAGAAAAACAAGATTGAAAGAGCGGTGTTTGATAGATCTGGTTATAAGTATCATGGGAGAGTTAAGGCTCTAGCGGATGGAATCAGAAAAGGTGGAATTAATTTATAAAAATTTATTAAGTGGAGAGAGATTTTATAGAAAGACCAATAGAAGATTTTGATAAAAGGGTTGTATCTGTAAGAAGAGTTGCCAAGGTTAGAGCAGGCTCAAAAAGACTTAGGTTTAGCGCTCTTGTTATAGCCGGAAATAAAAAAGGAAAACTAGGAATCGGACTTGGAAGAGGTCAGGATACAAGAAGTGCAATAGAGAAAGGGTTTAAATATGCAAAATCTCATTCTGTGAGGGTTGAAATTACTGGAGATACTATTCCACACGAGGTGGTGAATAAGTTCCGAGCAGCTAAGTTGATTTTGAAACCTGCTGGGCCAGGTACGGGTCTTATTGCAAGCTCTTCTGTAAGGGCAGTACTTGAACTTGCAGGTCTTAAGAATGTACTTTCAAAACAGTTAGGTGCATCAAACGAAGTGACAAATGCATATTGTGCATTTGAGTCCTTGAAATTATTAAGAAGAGACAGAGTTTTACAGAGAAGAGCAAGGATAACAAGAGATACAAAAAAGAGTAATACTTCAAAATTAAGTAAAGATGAAGCTAAACGAAATACCACAAAGAAAAAATAGAATAATGAAAGCAAAGAGAATTGGTAGAGGATATGGATCCGGGAAAGGTGGTCATACCGTTGGAAAGGGTCAGAAAGGACAGAAATCAAGATCAGGTGGAAAGACAAAACTTGGTTTTGAAGGAGGAAAAGTACCTTTGTTCAGAAAATTACCAAAATTCAGAGGATTTAGGAATCCAACCAGGGTTGAATATCAGGTGATAAACTTTGCTGATTTGGAAAAGAACTTCAAAATAGGAGAAGAAGTATCAGTGAAGATCTTGAGAGAAAAGGGTATGATTAGGAAGAAGACAAAGGATGTAAAAATTCTTGGTAAGGGTAAATTAACAAAGAAATTGAAGTTTAAAGACGTAAAGATATCTGCAAAGGCAAATATAGAGGTCGAGAAGTTAAATAAGAAGTAGTTTTATGGCAAGTCTGACTGAGATCAGAAATAAATTAAGTCAGATAGTTAAGAATAAGGAGATAAGGGATAAGGTTCTATTCTCTCTGATGATCCTTGTTGTTTTCAGGTTTATGGCTTCAGTTCCAGTGCCAGGTCTTCCTGAAAATGCTCTTACAAGATTTTTTGGAGATAGCGGTTTTGGTGAAGTTCTTACTTTGGTATCTGGTGGAGTACTCGAAAATGCAACTATTGTAGCTATTGGTTTGGGTCCTTATATCAATGCTTCTATCATATTTCAATTATTAGGCTCGGTTATTCCTAAGATTGAGGAGCTTCAAAAAGAAGGAGAGCAAGGAAGAAGAGTTATCAGTATGTACACAAGACTTCTTTCTGTCCCTTTGTCAGTTCTTCAGTCATTTGTTATATATTCAGTGCTTCAGCAGTATGGGATAATGGATAAACTGGTGGGTTGGGATCTTGTAAATCTTATTGCAACACTATCTTCAGGTGCAGTCATAATGATGTGGATGGGTGAGTTGATATCTGATATGGGAGTGGGGAACGGGTCTTCCTTCCTTATTATGGCAGGTATTTTGGCAGGTATTCCCGGTAGCTTAAAGACTAATCTCGATATTGTTGACTCTAGAAGCAATTGGATTTTACTTTTTGCATCTCTCATACTTGTTCTAGTCATTGTGATTGTAAATGTGGCAGAGAGAAAGGTCAAAATTCAATATGCCAGAAGAGTGAGGTCAACAGGTGCGTCGGCAGAAAGCTTTATTCCATTGAAGATAAATCAGTCTGGAGTAATGCCAGTTATCTTTGCACTTTCGATGTTATCTTTCCCTCAGCTAATCGGAAAATTATTGGTTGGTGATAAGATACCGGAATTCATTAAAAATACATCAAATTGGTTGGTAACTCAGCTCAACGAACCTACCATATACAACGCAATGCTTGCAGTAATGATAATCTTTTTCTCCATTTTTTACACTTTTGTTGTATTTAATCCTGTTAATATTGCAGAAAATCTACAAAAGCAGGGGGCATTTATCCCTGGAATTCGTCCAGGGAAAGAGACAGAGAGGTACATCTCGAAAGCCGCTCTAAGATTGAGTATATTTGGATCGGTATTTTTGGCTGTTATTGCTATTCTTCCTACGATTGCGCAGAATTTAGGCCTTATTTCAAGTTCTATAATCAGTGGTACCGGATTACTTATTGTTATTGGGGTTTTGTTGGATTCAAAGAGACAAATTGAATCTCTAATTGTCACAAGAAGTTATGAAAGCTATCTGTAAAAAAATCCCTAGAACACTACTTTTCCTCGGTTTAGCTGGGTCTGGAAAGAGTACTCAAGCAGATTTGATATGTAATCCTTGTGAGGGTGAAAATATTTCTACTGGTGATCTTGCTAGAAATGAAAGGAAGAATAAAACCAAGCTTGGGAAAATGGCTGATAAATATATGGAAAAAGGACTTCTTATTCCTGATAAGGTTATCCATAAGATATTGAGAGCTCAACTCACAAAATTTAACCGGAAAAAACTTTGGGCGTTTACAGGGACAGTAAGAACAACAAACCAAATACCTATGTTCGATGAAACATTGGCTGTATTTAATCGTGAACTTGATAAAGTTGTTTTTCTTGAATTGACTGATGAGTCAATTATTAACAGGCTTTCTAAGAGAAGGTTCTGTCCAAAATGTAATACTAATTACCATCCAGATTATAAGAAGAGTAAAAAAGATGGAATTTGTGATAAAGATGAAGAAAAATTAATTCAAAGGGAAGATGATAAGCCCGATATTATAAGAACTAGAATCGAAGTTGAGAGAAAGGTTATAGAGCCTGTTCTTTCAGAATATGAAAGAAGGGGTATATTACTAAGAATCAACGGAGAACCATCGATTGAGGAAATCCATAAAGTATTAGTAAAAAGGCTGGCAGATGAAGGTTAAAGAGAGAGTAGAAAAGATGACTGAGGGCGGAAAAATCATTGTTGAGATAATGAAAGAGATTATTTCTCACGTAGAGCCCGGTGTGACCACCCTTCAACTCGATAGACTCTCAGAGTCGTTATGCTCCAAATATGGCGTAAAACCAGCATTTAAGGGGTATGAGGGCTTTCCAAACACCCTCTGTGTTGGTCCAAACGATACAGTTGTTCATGGTATTCCAGATGATATTCCTCTTGAGGAAGGAGATATTTTAAGCCTGGATGTGGGAATTGTCTACAAAAAGGTTTATTTGGATATGGCAAGGACAGTGGGGGTGGGAAAGGTGTCAAAACAAGCAGAAAAATTCATGGAAGTATGTGAATTAGCGTTAAAAAAAGCCTGTTCTGTGGCCGTTCCAGGAAATCGGGTGGGAGATATTAGCTTTGAGATTCAATCTTATGCAGAAAGTCATGGATATTCTGTTGTGAGAGAGATGGTAGGTCATAGTGTGGGTGAGAGACTTCATGAAGAGCCAATGATACCGGGAGTTGGTAGTCCAAATACAGGGGAACTGCTATATGATGGGCAGACTATAGCAATAGAAGCTATTTTTAATATGGGTGGTCCAGAGATCTCAATATCTAGGAAAGACGGCTGGACAAGTAAAACCAAAGATGGTAGTCTCTCAGCTCTGTTCGAAAATACGGTAGTTGTGGCTGAAGAACCGAAGATTTTAACCCTTTTATAATTGCATAATCAACGTCTGTTTGTTATAATGCGCCGTGCTAATAGGGTATTTTGTTATTTCTACATATGGATCAGAATAATCCTGATCAAAGTAATAAAAAGTTTGAAGTTGAAGGTGTTGTGGAGGAATGCCTTCCTAATGCTAAATTTAACATCAGCATTGAGGTTGGAGAGAAAACACACAACATTCAGGGTCATCTTTCGGGAAAAATGAGGATGAATTACATCAGAATCATGAAAGGTGATAAGGTAAAGGTGGAAATTAGCCCTTACGATCCAACAAAAGGTCGTATTACATATAGATATAAGTAAAAACTCAGATGAAAGTTAGAGCTTCAGTAAAAAAAAGATGTGAGCACTGTTATGTCGTAAGAAGAAAAAGTAGGATCTACGTTTACTGTAAGAAAAATCCTAAACATAAACAAAGACAGTAATATAACATTTTAAGTTATTGAATTGGCAAGGTTCGTAGGAGTAGAAATACCAGATGAAAAGAAAGTGAAAGTCTCATTGACCTACATTCATGGTATTGGAGATTCAACTTCTCTCGAAATATTAAAAAGGGCAACAGTTGATCCAGAAAAAAGACTAAAGGAAATAACTGGTGCAGAAGAGACTAGATTGAGGGAAATATTAGAGAAGATGACTCTTGAAGGTGAACTTAGGCAAACAAAGTTTAGAAATATAAAGAGACTTCAGGATATTAAGAGTTACAGGGGAATAAGGCATAAGGTCGGACTTCCTGTGAGAGGTCAAAGGACAAGACACAATGCACATACAAGGAAGGGAAAGAACCAGCCGGTAGGTGGACTTAAGAGAATTCTTGAAAAGACTTAAAATATATCTAGATATATCTTTTACAGATGGCTAAAAAAACAGAAAAATCAAAATCAAAGATTGAGAATCCAGCCAAAGGCGAATCCGCCTCTGACGAAAAGAAGGTGGTAAAACCCATTAAGAAGTCGAAATCCAAGAAAAATTCTCCTCAGTGCAATGTATTTGTAGATGCAAGTTTCAACAACACAATTGTTACTATCACAGATCCCGAAGGTAACACGTTATCCTCTAGCTCTGCTGGAGTGGTAGGATTTAGGGGTGCAAAGAAAAGCACAGCATTTGCTGCAACAAAAGCAGCACAGGATGCGGTAAATAAAGCTATGAAATATGGAATTCAAGAAGCTAAGGTATATATCAAAGGTCCAGGATCTGGTAGAAATGCTGCTGTGAAGGGTTTGGATTCTTCTGGATTAAGAATATCTTTACTTTCGGATATTACTTCTCTTCCATTCAACGGTTGCAGACCAAGGAAGAAACCAAGAAATTAGATTTTACTAGTATATTTATGTCTAGAATTACTGAGGATAAATGCAAATTGTGTAGAAGAGAACAGATGAAACTTTACCTTAAAGGGGAGAAGTGTTATACGGATAAGTGTCCTGTTACCCGAAGGCAAAATCTTCCTGGTAAAACCTCATTTTTTCATTCTAGACTTTCAAATTATGGAATTCAGCTTCGAGAAAAACAGAAAGTTAAAAGAGTTTATGGTCTAAACGAAACCCAAATGAAGAATATTTATAATGAAGCTTCTTCATCTGGTGGTGATAAAGGACTAAAAATTCTTCAGCTTCTCGAACTTAGACTTGATAATGTGGCACATCTTTTGGGGCTTGCTCCTTCAAGATCTGCAGCTAGACAACTTGTAAATCATGGGAAGGTATTAGTAAATGGGAAAAAATTAGATATTGCTTCATATCGTGTCTCTGTCGGGGATAAAATTGAGCTTAAGGAAATGGACAAAAAAATCTCCTATTCCTTCACACATCAAGACACCTGCATGGCTCAAAAGGTCAGCAAAAGGTGGAGAAGTAGTAGAGATTCCAGACAGAAATATGATGGATGAAGAAATAAAAGAGAACCTAATTATTGAGTTCTATTCTAAGTAATAATTTTTTATAAAAAGAAGATGATAGATTTTTCAGACCTAAATGTGGAAGTAGTTGAGAATGATGGAAGTAAGGGAGTATTCAAGATTGGACCTTTACCAAAAGGCTTTGGTAATACACTTGCAAACTCTTTAAGAAGAGTACTTCTTTCATCTCTGGAAGGATCGGGTGTTACAAGTATTAAGATTTCTGGGGTTGATCATGAATACAGCACAATCGAAGGAGTCAAGGAGACCGTAATTGAGATTCTTTTGAATCTTAAGAATGTCAGATTTCAGTGTGATAGCAATGATCCTCAGATAGTCAAGGTGTCCGTAAAGGGACCTGCAGATGTCAAAGCTGGAGATTTCGATGTTACCGAATCTGTAATAGTAATGAATCCTAAGGCTGTAGTTGCAACCGTTACAGGAAAAGGCACAAAGTTTGATATGGAGATGACGGTTGAAAGAGGAATTGGCTACCAGCTTGGTGATGAAGAGGTGAGATCTGAAGTAGGTAGGCTTCCTGTAGATACAAAGTTTAGTCCTGTGGAGAGGGTAATGTACAAAGTTGATGAAGCCAGAAAAGGTGGAAGGATCGATTTTGATCTTATCACTATTTCAGTTTTCACTGACGGTTCTATTGATCCAAAGGATGCGATTATTAAATCTTCAAATATTCTTATGGATTTGACCGAGAGGGTTGTCGCTATTTCAGGAGGCAAGGCTGAGGTAAAGAAAGAGAAATCTAACAAAAAGAAGAAATCAGCGGATAAGTCTAAAGAGGAAGGAAAGGTATTGATTGGAGATATAGAACTTTCGACAAGGACAAAATCAGCTTTAGTAAATGCAGGAATCGATACGGTGGAAAATTTGACTTCAAAGACAGAAGATGAAGTTAAAGATATCAAAGGTTTTGGAACGAAAGCTTTTGACGAGGTGACAGACTATCTTAAATCTAATAAGTTGGAGCTAAAGAAATAGTACAAGATGAGAAAGATGGTAAAGAAACAAAAGTTAAACGTGAAAACTTCTCATAGTGGATTGATGCTTAGAAATCTTTTCGAGTCACTTCTCACATATGGAAAAGTTGAGACAACTCAGAGTAAAGCAAAAATCCTAAGAAGTTATACAGATGTAAAACTCAATAGCATTCTAAATTCAAAAGCAGATAAGGTTGATAATTCTATTGTTAAAAAGCTAGGATCTGTAAGGGAGGCGGAAAAGGTAATGAAATTTGTATTATTTCTTAGAAAGCAAGGAAAAGAAACAAACTCTGGTTTCACTACTATGGTAAGGACGAAATATAGAGTGGGTGACAATTCGTTGATGATTGAGGTAAGACTTTTTGGTTTTGACGATTTCTTGAAAGCTCAGAAACCACTCAAGAAAGCTACAACAAAAGTCAAAAAGGAAGAAAAGAAAATAGTTAAGTCCGCCAAAGGCGGATCTGCCTATGGCAGAAAGGCTCAAAAGAAAGACAGAACAGTTGTACCAAAGAAAGAGTCCAAAGCTCCTGAGATAAAAGAGCACGAAAAAGAAGAAGGATTTTTCACAAAGTTGGGTGAAAGATTTTTGGGAAGAAAATCTGCAGGTCCTGTGATTGAAAGAAAAGGAAGAGCAAGCTCAAGATCTGGAATATAAAATTTTTTATTAATTAATGAAGACTACTTGGCCAAAACAAAGTGAAATAAAAAGAGACTGGTATCTGGTAGATGTAAGTGGAGTTATTCTTGGAAGAGCAGCGACAAATGTTGCCTCCCTTTTGATAGGAAAGGGCAAGATTGAAAAGGTATCAAACTACGACTGTGGTGACTTTGTAATTGTTTTGAATTCAGACAAAATCAAGGTGACCGGCAAGAAACTTCAGGATAAAATGTATTATAGGCACACTGGATTTGCGAAAGGCTTAAGACAAGAGAATCTTTCAGATCTATTAAAAAGAGATTCAAGAAAGGTATTTACCTTTGCTGTAAAAAATATGTTACCAAACAACAAACTTAGAGATACTATGATTACAAGGTTGTACATATATAAGGATGGAAATCATCCTCATGAGGCTCAGAAGCCTACTGAAATTAAGTTGAAGTAATAATAAAGTGGCAGATAAAACTAAAAAAAAATATTGGGAAGGAATAGGAAGGAGAAAAACTTCTTCTGCTAGAGTCAGAATATATGAAGGGTCGACATCTTCTACTGTCAACGGCAAACCGTTGGAGGTGTTGTATCCAGAAGAGATTGATCAGGACGTTGTACTCAAACCTTTCGTTGTTACCGGAACAAAGTCAAAGATGTATTTTACTGCAAAGGTCAAAGGTGGTGGCAAATCTGGACAGAGGGATTCAATTTCCCTAGGAATTGCCAGAGCTTTGGCAAAGATCAGTGAATCAAACTCTATTTCTCTTAAAAAAGAGAGCCTTCTTACAAGAGATCCTAGAGAGGTACAAAGAAAGAAATACTCCTTCGTTAAATCAAGGAAGAAGCCACAGTTCTCAAAGAGATAGCCTTTTTTCAATATTAATTCGATATTTTTTCGTGGTATAATCCTTGCTGGACTAAGTATTACAGATGATCGCCATGAACCTTACGTGGTTCATGGAGGAAAGTCCGGACTCCATGTTGCTCCGACTAATCGGAGTAGGTGCCTGTGAAAGCAGGAAGGGAGTGATCTTTTGGATAAAAGGGCAACAGAAAGCAAACCTCCGCCTTTGGCGGAAAGGGTGAAAAGGTGGTGTAAGAGACCACCGGCTCTGACAGTAATGAAAGAGTGCGTGGTAACCCCCACTTGGAGCAAGGCCTAGTGCCGCATCCTACGTCGCGCTCACTTTGTATATTTGAGTTCGACTGTGGATCCGTTTTCACTTCGGTGAATGCGGGAGATAGATGGTCATCTAAACAGAATTCGGCTTATGTGGTGCTTAGTCCAGCTGAATGGATTTACCTTTGTTTCTCAAATGATAATTTTGTTCTAGTAGAAGGGTTAATACAGGTTAAGCCTGAAGATTATCTTATACTCATAGGATAAACCCCGTGTTCAAAAACACCCTTCTTAGCAAAGTGTACATTTATGCTTTTGTAAGGATAAAATAACGAGGTTAAACCTTTTCTCTAAATCCCTTAAAAAAATCTTCTCCAGACATCTGGTTTTTTCCCTCCAGTTGTACTGTGATAAGTCGGAGTTTTTTTTCAGGGTTATTAGTTGCAACCACAGGAATACTTTCAATTTCAGTTATTTCTCCCGGTTTTAAATCGGAGTTAGATTCTACCAATTCTGCTTCAAATATTTTTAGTCTTTTACTATTTACTTCCGTCCATGCAACTGGCCAAGATGAGAGTGCTCTTATCTTTCGTTCAATCTCTTCAGGCTCTTCAACTTCCCAATTGATTTTCGCAGCCTCCTTCGACATATCTTTCAAATAGCAGTAAGTAGCATTCGACTTCTCCTGAGTTTGAGGTTCAATCTCTCCATCGATCCAATCAGGAAGTATCTTCATAAGTAGATCGTGTCCAAGGGGTACAAGTTTTTCCTTCAGAGTTTCAGTGGTCTCATCGTCCGAGATTTCAACTTCCCTTTGTGATAAAATTGGTCCCACATCCATTTTTTCTTCCATGACCTGTATCGTTACTCCTGTTTTTTTATTTCCTCTCATGATTGCTGCCTGTACTGGGCATGCGCCTCTCAATTCAGGGAGAAGTGAATAGTGGATATTTAGGCATTTATACTTTGGATATTCAAGTACTATTTTAGGAATAAATTCTCCAAAAGCAATGCATATAATTAATTTTGGTTTAGTTTCTTCCAAGATTTTCTTGTATTTCTCCTTGTCTCCATTTGGTTCAAATATCTCAATACCAAGCTCGAGTGCAGTACTTTTGATTTCGGTAGGTGTTAATTCCTGCTTTCTTCCTGAAGGTTTATCTGGTTGAGTAATCACTCCTGTAATTTTGTATTTATCGCTCAGATGAAGGGTTTTAAGGATTTCTTTTCCTTCGTATGATGATCCTATGAAAACTGTATTAACTGGTTTCATTACTTTTTAATTTTTAAATTACGATATAATCTCTATGTTAACGCTGAAATTTTACATTATTGTAAGAATTAATGAAAACGGAACTGTTTGATTATGATTTACCAAAAGAATTGATTGCACAAAATCCTCCCAAGAAAAGGGGCACTACCAACTTGTTGGTGTTGAACAAGGGAACTGGAGATATGGAACATCGAAAATACTTTGATATTCCAAGCTATATTAAAGAGGGTGATGTTGTAGTTCTTAATAAAACTAAAGTTGTAAAGGCTAGGATTTTTCCAGTAGTAGAAAGGACAGGAAAAACCGTTGAGCTGTTATTTCTTGATAAGATAGGTAGAAATAGATGGCACTGTTTAATCGGTAGAGCGAAGGATGTAGTTATTGGTGACAAATTGGTATTGAATGAGTTTACAGTTACTATTATAGATCGAGAGGATAACGATCCCGGTTTTATAGTAGAAGTTGAAAACAGTAATGAACTAATGGAGAAGTATGGTCATGTCCCTCTTCCTCCTTACATAAAAAGAGAGGATAATTTTGATGATAGACAAAGGTACAATACTGTGTTTGCTGAAAACGATGGGTCTGTTGCAGCTCCAACCGCAAGTTTAAACCTGACGGAGGAGATTATTGATAAAATAAAAAAGGCAGGTGCAAGTATTTGTTATGTGGATTTGACGGTTGGGTGGGGGACTTTTGCGCCTTTGAATACTGAGAGTATTGAAGATTTTCATATTCATGGGGAATATGTTGAGGTTGGAAAAGAGACAGTTGACATGGTAAATAGCTGCAAAGGTAGGGTATGGGCTTTCGGAACT
>JBDRHV010000059.1:0-2679 GCA_043816465.1 bacterium
CAGCTAAGAATAAAGATGAGGAAGAACAAATTAAGCTTTATATCAATCATTCTTGCGAACCTAATTGTGGAATAAGAGGTGATATTGTTTTTACAGCAATTAGGGATATAAAGGAGGGAGATGAAATAACAATTGATTATGCATTTATTGATAATGAGGATTATTCTTTTAAATGTACTTGTGGTTCAGAGAATTGTAGAAAGACCGTTACAGGGAGAGATTGGAAGATAAAAGAGCTTCAGGAAAAGTATGGCAATTATTTTGCTACTTATTTAAAAAGGAAATTTAAACAATAAACAAGTGGGGTAGGTCACGAGGAATGTGTTTAAACAGTAGGAACAGTGAACGAATATTTTATAACTTATTATTACTCCGCTTCTTCGAACTTATCTGGATCTTCGTTGCCGCATTTGGGGCATTTAACAATGGGTTCCTTTCCTTCGTATACGAATCCACAAATCATACATCTTGTCCTTATCCAAGTTACCCCAAGATCTTCAGGCTGCGCATTGTCTGATAGGTATTTATTATCATCCATTATTTTTCTTTAATATTTTAGATCTTCAGCTGAAAAACATGAGAGTAAAACAGGGTCAGATTTTATTTTGTCAATTATTGCTTTCCCAGTATTGTAAACGTCTAACTTTGAAGTATCTAACATGATATCGTTATATTTCTCTGGAGTTGAGATGTCAACTTTGTATATTTTCATATATCTATCAACGTCGTTTTGTCTTCTTTGCTTTAATTTGGAAACTTCTTCTTGAAATCTACCTTCTTCAATATTCCAATTTTCTCTTTCGAATATCCTTCTTACGCTAGTTTCAACATCGGCATGGAGCCAAATCTTTAATGTAGTATGGATATATCTTATTAATGATAGAGCGGCAAAGACCTTAATTTCTATCAAGATGTTTTTCTGGAAGCTCATCTTAAGAAGGTATTCATCTACTTCCATATCTATTTTCTCGTTGTCTTTCAAATCGCTTTTAATAAATTCTTCTACAACTTGATACCCAGCCTTTTTTCTAATCAAATCCCCTCCGTATAACCTATGTAGATACCATTTCCGTGAAAACATTTTTGAAATCGTTGAGGATCCAGAACCTCCCGGTCCACCAATTACAATCAATTTTCCTAATTCTTTGGGCCTTTGTATATTTGGCACTTAATTTTAAGCCATTATTATGATAGTGTATTTTTATACTATCTAATGTACATAATACTGGCAAGTGACTAGAAATAGAAAAATTCAAAGGAAGAAGTCTGGAAAAGTATATTCTCCTGATTACACAATTATCCTTCTCACTGTGATGTTCTTGCTTTTTGGCTTGATAATGATTTTTGATGCAAGTATTTATAAGGCAGATGAAGTTTTCAATGATAGATTTCATTTTGTGATTCAACAGGTAATTTGGGTAATTGTTGGGACAGTTGTTGCTGCAGTTTTCTATTTTTGGGATTATCACTCTTTTTCAAAACTAGCTCTTCCAGCAGTTATTGTATCAATCGTTCTTCTTATTGTTGTATTGTTTGTTGGGACAGAAGTAAATGGTTCGAAGAGATGGTTTTTACTTGGTCCGGTACCAATACAGCCGGCGGAATTTGCAAAACTGGCCTTTATCCTTTATCTCGCTTCTTGGCTATCGAAGGAAAAGAAGTATTTCAAACACTTTCGAGACGCTTGGAAACATCATTTTTGGCAAGAACTTCTAACCTTTTTATTTGTGCTTTTGTCTATTTGTGGACTGATAATACTTGAGCCAGATCTTGGTACCACAATTGTTATTGCTATGAGTTCTTTTGTTATATATTTTTCTTCAGGAAAAGACTTCGTACACTTAATTGGTACTTTCCTGATTGTCTTGGTAGGGGGGATACTCGGTACTGCTGCTGCTTTGCTTGAATCTTACAGGCTCGAAAGGGTAAAGACATATTTACAGCTACTTTTGACTGGGGAAGTTGCGGATCCAAGAGGTACCGGATATCAAATTCAGCAGATTCTTATAGGGATTGGTTCTGGTGGTTTCTGGGGAAAGGGCTTTGGTCAATCTCGTCAGAGATTTGGGTATCTTGTTGAAAATACTGCTTTTACTGATTCGATTTATGCAATTATATTGGAAGAGATGGGAATGCTTGGTGGGTTAGTATTAATTAGTTTATTCATCCTTTTCTTCTTGAGGGCTTACCAGATTGCAAAGAATTCTCCTGATAAACTTGGAAGCCTGTTGGCTGGTGGTATCGGATTTTGGCTAGTATTTCAAGCTTTTGTACATATGGGTGCAAATGTTGCAATGATGCCTCTTACTGGTGTCCCTTTACCTTTCTTTACTTATGGTGGATCATCTACTGTAGTTGCTCTTGCAGGGGTAGGTATGTTATTAAATGTGAGTAAATATGCAAAAAAATAGTGATTTGACCCTTCGACTTAGCTCAGGGTTAGGGTTTTGAAGAGTAATAAGTTATAAATATTATTAAGGATAAGCAAGATAATGTTAGAATCTAATGTACAAAAAATTGTAATAACAGGGGGTGGATCAGGTGGTCATAGTATGACTTCTTTTGCCGTTGTGACTAAACTTCTTGATAAGTACCCGATGTTAAAAGAACAAATGGTATTTTTAGGGGGGAATATTGGGATGGAAGGTGAAAACAGGTCTGATTCATTGGATAGTAGGA
>JBDRHV010000060.1:0-2631 GCA_043816465.1 bacterium
GTCAAGTTGTTTAACTGCCAATGGTGATATTAAGCCACGTTCTTTCATTGAAGCTTCTATTTCATTTAAGTCACCCATTTCTTTACGAGCACGATCTCCAATTGAGATGTCGGAGAGAGATACCATGGCTACAGTGCCTACTTCAATGTTGGTCATAGGTTACTCCTTAAGTTTAATATCAGTTATTTTATCTGAATTTTCTACAAATATAAATTCATTCATAGTTCCTACAAAGAATATACGACCATTCTTCATTTCTATATGTCCTTTTTTAACTTCCTTACCTAACATAGAACCTGCCTTTACAATTAGAATGTATTCTTTACTGTGATCAAGTTCAAGTATGATACCTTGATTCTTAACTTTCATCTTATCCTCCTAATAGTTTTAAAAGTTCTTCAGCCTGTTCCTTTGTAACCTTAGGAATTGCTTTAGCTGCAGCTTTCTTTTTGGTTGTAGTTTCAGATTGCTTCTTGACAGGGATTCTGCGGGATAGACGGAGTTGACGCAAGTGTTCGATAGCTTCGTCTGTACCCATGTCTGTGATGGAGGGAATGTTTAGGTCTTCGAGTGTAGCCATTATGTCTTAGCCTTCCTTTCAGCCTTTGCAATTGAAGGGATGATTTCATGTGGCTTGGCTGCGCCGTCAAGTATAACACCTATAATAATATGACCATGCTTCTCCACAAGATCTAAAACATCATCTAAAATAATAGAAAACACAGACTTTCTCAATCCATAGGTGCTGAGTAATCTGTTTGCACGAAGTTGTTGTTCATCAGAAATTTCAAAACTAAAACGAGGTTTGTATTCATCGCTCATAACTTAAATCTCCTTATTTCTATTCTACCTGTAGCTGCTATCTCAGCCGACATTTTATGGTAGAGTTTTGTATCATCAACTACGATTTCTTTAATGCCAGCGTTAACAAGTAACACCATGCAATCTTTACAAGGTATTATACAGTTCATGTATAAAGTTGATCCAATTGTACTCGCACCTATCCTTGCAGCATTAGCAATGCAGTTACCTTCAGCATGTGCAGCTGGACAATGTTCGAGACCTTCGCCACTTTTGTAGCCCATCTTTTTGCGAGGACACTCACCTTCACAATGAAAGTATCCCCTTGCAGGTCCATTGAAACCAGTTGAAATGATGGAGTTATCGCGAACTAAGATGGCTCCAATATGTCTAGACAAACAAGGGGATTTGGAAGCCACTGCAATGCAGATGGTGTGAAAGTACTTATCCCAGCGAGTTTGTTTTCTTTCATGGTCGTTCATAGTTAATTCCCTCCCACATTCTAAACAGTGTTTATGATCTTCAGTAACACGAACTAACTTACCAGGATATAACACTTCACAGTTCTCACATTGCAGTGGCTCATTCATTATCCTACCTCCATATCAATTAGCAGTGCATCAAGCAGAAGCGTATAATTGCGAAGGTCTGTAACTTTTTCGCGCCACTTTTTCAAATTGTACGAAAATGGACTCTTGCTCATGTCCGCAATCGAGACCATGTGTTTCATAGTCATTCCAACTAGTGCTTCTGTCGGAGTGATGTTCTGAGCTGCACCGGTACGATAGAATTGTTCAAGACGATTACCTTCAGGAGTTAAGTATTCATCTCCTTTTTTGATAAGAACTCTCTTACTTCGATTGTGAGAGTTTTCCACTTCAATCATGAATTCTTGTGTATTCATCTTTTTCTCCTTATTGTTAGATGTTTTAAAAGTCTTGGAGTGGAGCGTCTGTAAAGTGGCAAGCTACATACTCAACTCCCTCCCACACAATCCGAACCCTCACTTGCCACCTTTCGCCACCACTCCAAGATGCTAAACTACGCATAGTATCCTTCCTTACATGGCCAAATAGAAGATCTCCAAATATTTAGAATAGTACCTTTATCACACTTAAATATTTTAGCTATATATCTACTTGGAAATTTATTCTTTAATCTTCTAATAAGTCAAATCTCACCAGAATAAAATTTTGCTTTGGATAAGGAAATCTTTGTTGATCTAATTATATCATTCTTTGATCTATCTCTAGCATTGTCTTCACCTGTACCGCAATACAGATGACTAGGATTTACACAGAGAGGATTATCACAAAGATGGCAGATAAGCATGTTTTCAGGAATTCTACATCTTCTTGATAGCTCATAAGCATATCTATGAGCTTTAAATCCTGTTACCTTTCCATCTTCATATATACCAAAACTTCCATATCCATTACTTTTACCTCCTGTCCAGTTCCAACATTCATAAGATTTTTTCTTATCAACTTTTGACCAGAAGTATTTTTCATGTCTATTCATAATTAGTCTCCAGTGAGATTTGCTAATGTGTACCTAATAGAAGCAGTACACATTAGCATCGAATTATTTCTTTACTACGAATTTTTTTATGATATTCTGATCCCCATACTCTTCACTCTTCTTCAACCCAAGAATGACCCAACCTTCAAGTCCATTTAGATCGTCTTCCCATGAGAATGGTCGAGAATAGTCAATACCGAAGCACTCAGCGAACCTACCAAATTGATAGATACCACGTTGGGTTTCTTTCGGAGTGAGTTTGTCACGATCTGCCAGTTCCCAGAAGAAGGCATTAAACTCAACCACCAT
>JBDRHV010000061.1:0-2052 GCA_043816465.1 bacterium
GACGTACCGATGTTCTTACCGGTTCTACCAGAACTATTCTTGGACTGACTCAGGGAATATTGAGATCAGAATCCAGGAGAGACATTGGGTATTTGGTACCTTTTAGCAAATTTTTTGAACAACTACAGGATGGTGTAGAAATCTCGCATGAAATTCGAACTGAAATTAATAGCGTAGATAACAGAATTCCTAAACAATCAATTCCCTTAAGACCGCTCTTGCAAACCCTTTACCTAATGCAGCAGATAGACTATGTTGCGATCTCTTCGCGCAACCTTGCACTGCTTCTAACAGATCATATAGATGTTGATCTCAATGTGTTAGAGAAAGAAATTGAAAAAGGTTTAAAACAGCTCCAGGATGCAGCCTATATAACCGAGACAGGGGGATTATACAGATATGTATCTGGGAAGGAGCGTAGCGATGCTGAAATCATTGCACAGAGAAAAGCTGATGTAAAAACTGTACATCGGAGGGAAAGACTGAGGAATGACTTTCTAACTCCCAATATCTTACCGTTAGGTGTGGTTCGCTATGAGGGTAAATTTGATTTTGATGTACGCGTTACATGTGATGGAAGTTTTAATCAACAAGGAGACTTCACAGGTGGGAACGTCGTGCATGCAAAAGGAGATCTGGAATTGAGAATTTTTTCACCGTTGGCAGTGACATTGGGTGATGCTTCATTGGATGATCTTGAAGTAAAGTCATTGTCAGAGCAGAATGTTATCTATTGGCTGTCTAAAAAGTCAACTAAGCTTGAAGAATGGCTTACTACTTTAATTGGAACTGATAATGCAATGCGTCCTGTAGAGGCTGATCCTTCTGAAACCTCAGAGAGAAAAAATAGAGCCATAAAATATTTGGAAGCGCTTGATGCAGTTAAAGAAAATATAAAAAGTGAAATCCTCAAAGGCTTACGAGAAGGTCATACTATCTTTAGAGGTAGCTCGCATTCTATTACCAATACCAGCACCGATATCAAAATCATTTTTGAAAGAGAGATTTCTGCCATCATTTCTATGGTCTATCCAGAGTTCAGCAGAGCAAAGTATCGTATTCAAGATGAACGAAAAACCTTTCAATCAATCTTATCATCAACAACTACACATCTGAAATATATTGAATCAGACTTTGGCTTATTTAATAACGAAGGAGAGGTCAAAAGAACTACTCCGGGAATAGCGGATATCATTGATTGGCTTGACCAGGCTAATCAGAAAGGGCTCCGAATAACAGGCGTAGATCTAATAAAACATTTTTCAGGTACCCCATACGGATGGGACCCGAATCTTGTTAGAGTGATCGCTGGTGCTCTATTTCGTTCCAATATGCTAATCATTAGATATGAGGGAAATGATTTTAGGGATTATACTATAGAAAGAGCTCAGGGAGTATTTATTGACAGCAGGAAATTTAGCCGTGCAGAGCTTATTTTAGAAACTGAAGAACCCCTTAATTATTTGGAATTACAGAAAGCGAGACAGGAAGCAGAAGTATTATTTAAAACACATCATATACAGGAAACGCCATTTGCAAGTACCGAAGTCCTTAGAAATAAGGTAAATGAACACCTTGAAGAACATCGTCGTTTAAAAGCCTGGGTTGATGGATCAGGTTTCCCGGTAAGTGAGAACTTTACAAATGCCCCTGAGGTTTTAAATGGTGTTATTGAGATTGGTGGGCGTCCTAATGCTCTAGTCAGGAAGTTTCTTGATAAGCTTGACGATGTTCAAAAAGCAGTTAAGAGTATTGTTGAATTGTCAGAATTCTATGATAACCATGCGAATCTTAACAGATTTAACGATATAAAAAGGTTCTTATCCATAGGAAAATTCTTGTGTGATCGTGTTTCCAGAAGCGAGATGCCAAATACCATTGAGGCAATTGAATTTTTTGAACAGAGATGGAATGGACAGGATCTTCTTGAGAGATTTTCAGAGGCGACAACTCATATCTTGCAAGCGAATCCTGAACTCCAGGGAAAATATGACGAACTCAAGAAAAAAACATTTGATACCTTATCCAGGGCTGTTGAGTCTCTCTCTGTCT
>JBDRHV010000062.1:0-5092 GCA_043816465.1 bacterium
TGTATTTTTTTGCATTAAATCACCCTTCAGTAGCAACTAGGGTAGTTGATATAATTAACCACCTTCCCAAAAGGAAAAGGTAGTACTATTATCTAGAATATAATCCGACTAATTCCGCTGAATCTATAACGTGTTCCTCTATAGTCTTTTCAACCTCTTCTTTTGTTGAGCCATCAGGTAGATTAATCTTCGTATCAAGAGCATAAAGTTTAAAGAAATATCTGTGAGTTCCAGATGGAGGACATGGACCCATATATCCAATTTTTCCGGTACTATTAAGTCCCTCAACTCCACCAAGGGGAACTGTATCTTTAGGTACTCCTGCACAATCAGGATCAATATTCCACACAAGCCAATGAACAAAAGTTTCTCCTGGTGCATCCGGATCCTCTACAATTAAAACCCATGAATGAGGCCAAAACTTTTCTTCACTATCAAATGACAAAGGAGGATTAATGTTTTCACCATCGCAAGTGAACTCTGTTGGAATTTTTTGATTATTATTAAATTCTGGACTAGTAATTTTCATGTTTATATTATACATCCATTGAGTTTGTGACTACAGGTCCTTGACCTCCCAAACTCACAGAATATAATGATGTTATGACTGACCCGAATAATAACCGAAGTCTTGTGATATTGAACGATTATGTGTGCGCGGGATTTCCAAGTCCAGCTGATGATTATGCCGAGACAGGGATTGATCTAAACGAATTACTCGTCAGTCACCCGGCCTCTACATTTTTCATTAGGGTAAAAGGTGAATCTATGGTTGGAGCCAGAATCCAGGATGGGGATGTAATTATGGTGGATAGATCTCTAGAGCCCATTGATGGAAACGTTATTCTAGCCCTTCTGAATGGAGAATTTATAGTAAAAAGATACAAGAAAAAGGGCAGTAATATACAATTAATACCAGAATATGAAACCCCGCACTCTACGCAGTGCGGGGGGGCCATTACAGTGGCTCGTGAAGACAACTTCGAGGTCTGGGGAGTCGTATCATACATAATTCATAAGTCAAAATGAATAAAACCTACTGTTTGGTCGATTGCAACAACTTTTTTGCCTCTTGTGAGAGGGTTTTTAACCCAAAACTTAAAAACAAGCCAGTTGTGGTGCTTACGAATAATGATGGATGTATAGTAGCTCGATCAAATGAGGTAAAAAAGCTTGGTATTCCGATGGGGGCCCCATATTTTAAGTATAAAAATGAGCTAATAAATCATGGTGTAGCAGTATTTTCATCGAATTATGAGTTATACGGGGATATGTCTAATCGAGTGATGAAGACCCTATTCGACTTTACCCCAAACATAGAGATTTATTCCATAGATGAGGCTTTCCTCGACTTTACAGGACTATATTTATCAGATTTTGATGATTATGGAAGAAAGATAAGAAATACTGTGACGAAAAATACAGGAATTCCAATATCTGTGGGTATAGCTAAGACAAAAACATTAGCAAAAATAGCTACTGAAATAGCTAAAAAAGATAAGATTCTTGACGGAGTTTTGGACATATCAAATGTATATCCGAATGTTATAGATAACTATCTTAAGAAAATAGAAGTCGTTGATGTATGGGGAATCGGGAGAAGGAACTCTATGAAATTGCAAATAAGGGATATCAACACCGCGTATGATTTAAAAAATATGAATCTAAAAGATGCAAGAAAATTATTAACCGTCACCGGACAGAGGACGGTGATGGAGTTGAATGGTATTTCATGTATTCCAATCGGTGAAGTACCCGATCCCAAAAAGAACATCGCATCCACACGATCATTTGGACGACCGGTTACAACATTTAATGAGCTATCCGAGTCAGTTGCGTCATATTGCGCAAGAGCCTGTGAAAAATTAAGAGACCAGAATTCCAAGGCTTATACCATAATGGTTTTTATACTAACGAATAGATTTAGTAAATATGAGCCTTTTTATGCAAATTCCGCAGTTTCCACCCTATACAAAGCAAGTTCTTATACTCCCGATATCACGAAAGCAGCTATTTCGTGCCTCGAAAAGATATACCTAGATGGTAAAAATTATAAGAAAGCAGGAGTCATACTCAGTAATATTGTCCCAGAAGAGAATTTCCAGATGTCTGTATTCGAAAGGTATGATCCCAAAAATAATAAGGAAGAAAGTAATATAATGAAGGCAGTAGATCATTTAAATCATGTCTATGGAAATAACACCGTAGTCTCGCTTACAGAAGGTATAGAGAAGAGGTGGAAGATGAGAAGGGAGTTGTTATCTCAAAGATTTACTACAAATTGGAATGAATTGTTGACAGTACAAATTTAGCATAATATCTAACATCCAAATGATGTAACTCGGAGATTACTGGTACTAATATGCCCGACTTCGTTAAAACTACGTCGGACACTCATACTTCGAACCTCGTCTTCTGTATGATTTACCATACGAAGCGCGCCGTCGCTACTTAGCTTTGGCGGCGTACGACCTCGGCGCAGTATGGTGGAGGAGCCATGATAACTATTTTGGTGGAGAACCCTATGGTGGCAGGCAAGTTGTGTTTAAGAATGGTGAAGCAGTATGGATAACAGTTTACTATGGTGGCGTTGATAAAAACATTAAGGATTTTACAGAAATATATGGATTTCTTATGGATGCATTAAGACATAATTCACCAGACCGACCTCTTAGAGGGCCAGTCAAATACATAAAAGAAGTCTATGAATATTCATTTAAACAAAGAGGAGATTTCACAAATTTCTTTGGATTAGAAACTATAAAAAAAGGAAAGAAGATAATTTATAGAGCTTGGCATTTAGGGGGGCTTGTTGATATTAATAATGAACTTGTATAAAATACTATTGTTCATTAAGAAGTTATTCTTAATTTCCCTCTTGCGGAGGAGAAGGGAACTCGTTCAGCGAGAAAATCATTTATCATATTTCGTTGAACGAGAGTATGGCTGGAGGAGCCGTAGTAGTTCTGCATCGCAGAAGTTCTTAGGTTTTAGGCTCTTGCCTGATTAACTCTTCCAATCATACAGCATTTTTGAACATTTTACCTCCTTTTATATGCCCATTCGGGTACCAGGGGCTCGAATGGGCAAACAATAACAAAGCGTAGCAATTTTGCTACACTTTGATTTATTGTTACCGAGAGTGGTCTTTCCGCTTTAGCCACTCTCGGTACCATTTCTCATTCAGCTTTCCCTCTGATATTATCCTTATATGATCAAACACATTATCTTCGACTGGGATAACACTCTTTCAATGACAGAGTATGCAAATTTTCTCGCTGAGAATGAAGGGGCCCGGTTACTAGGAGTAAAACCTCAATCAAGAGAATTGCATAAAAAAACTGCTGGGATGGAATTCAGAGACGCATTGAATGTTAGATTTCCTGAAGCAGATCCCGATGAATTAATGAACCTAATCTCTACAAAAATCTTTCCAAAATATCTTAAAGAAGGCATTGCTGATTCTGTCTCAGATCGAACTGCAAATGCGTTAAAAAAATTGAAGAATAAAGGGTATATTCTACACATTCTTACTTCAAGGAGAGAAGCGGTTGTTAGCCACATTATCGACGAAGATCATATGTTAAACGAATATATCACTGATATTTTTTATCTTGAGAAAACCAAATTCAAAAAGCCAGATCCCCGTGTCTTTGATAGTTTACTAAAGGAAATAAAAGCCACACCTGATGAGTGTTTGTATGTTGGAGATGCACCAGATGATAGTTGCGCTTCCAAAGCAGGTATATTCTTTATTGTAACTCTGGAGAGTGGTTTAAGAACAAAAGAAGATTTTAAAGACTACTCAGTGGATGAATTTATCTCTGATTTATCGGAATTACCAGTTTTACTGAAAAATTTATCCTCAAAGGTAAATTGAGTAGTATCATCAAACAGAAGATCTATCATCTCGTCATATGAAATATTTTCAGGGGCGCAAGTTTGAATATCAAATGCCGTTACAACATAGTGTCCTCTATAAAATACATTTTGTTCTGGATCAATAATCCTTGAATTTGTCCCTTCATAGTTATGTAGTGAAAATCTGTCTGTGTCTTTGTCATAAAGATAGGTAATTCTACAAAGATTTTTCCAATGATCTTTGTTCCAATCAAAGTTATCAAATAAGGCAAATATTAAACCATTTCCAAACATTCTAACTGATTCATGACGATTTCTTAGTGCACTATCGAAGGGTTCATTAAAAACAATCTCCGTAAATGATTCTGGTCCTAATTCAAATACTTTAGGATGAAAATGTGAACGTAGGTTTAAAATTATATTCTCCACTATTTTTGAAGTAGAAATATTATCTCTTGATTTCTGTTCAATAGAATTAATTTTGAGGTTTTGTATATCTGGTAACATATATCCTGTAATTACTTTATTGAACTGCAATTTCAGTATCGGTCTCTCTTTCTGAAATCGATTCAAATAGTTCTTTGTCGTTATCTAAAAACATTTCTGCAAACTGGGATATACTATATGCAAACTTACACTCATACTGAAGAATAATTATTGGACTAGAAATATTTACAAATACTGAAGATTTTGACGTAAGTGTATCTACAGAAGCAACCAGATCCTCTGGTAAATCGGTATTAACTTCTGTCTTCGAATAAACTACGATATTATTGTCCGCATCATAAAAGTAAACAATATTTAAAACATGACCATATGCATCAAACATCTTGTCAATAGCGATTCTGCATCCAGTGACCTCTCTGGTAATCATTACGGCATCATGCCTATCATCCTTAACCTTCCGTATAACAGAATCCTCAGTAAAACCTCTTACATATTTATCTCGAAAAGCTTTCCTGAAAGATGAAAAATTATCTATTCTATTACAAACTTTATCTATTTTCATAACTATTCGTTATTAATTAAAAATGTAGGAAAGTCAGTATCAATTGCTTCACAAAGCTCTTCTTTCTCAATTTTCCCAGGGAAAGCAAAATCGTATGTTATAGTAGACCTTTTGTTTCCGTTTTGAGTATAATAACCTTCCATTTCTAATTCAAAATACAAGTCATCTTCATCTGAATAGCAAATCTCTTCATCTTTGTATTTGTAAATTAAATCTGATCTA
>JBDRHV010000063.1:0-2390 GCA_043816465.1 bacterium
AGCAACTATGGGAGCCAATGAAAGAAATCACAATGCAACAAATTCTACTTTTATCTTTCCCAGTAGTACATCTGAAACAACGATAATTACATTTGATCCTTCTCAATATTTTTTATTTGAGGGGATATGGTTGGATGTAAACGCTTTGACTCAGAACGCCATTATTCGTGTCAAACGTGATTTGCATAACACTGGAACATTTTATACTTTTGAAACTTTATTTTATGATGCTACAAGTGTTAATGAAGGTGTTATTTTGGGTAGGAAAGTACCGGGCAATGGTGATATTAGAGTCACTGTCCAAAGTGAGACTGTAGAAGGGGCTAGTAGAAACATTCCCTACGAATATTGGTATCTAGATCTAAGTACCTTGTCTTAGTATATAATAGTAATAGGAGAAAAAGAATGGAGCACCAAAAAGAAATTGATAAATTAGAGAAAGAGTTGATGGACTTGAACCAGGCTCTGGGGCAGATAGAACAAACAAAGATGAGTCTTGTGCAACAAGCCGTGAAGAAGCAAGGAGTGATTGAATACTTAAAGGAGCAATTGTCCAAGGAGTAACATGCCAGAAGATACAGGAACAGGAACGGGAACATCAATTACCACTCCTGCCATTTCAATGGAGGGAATTCCATATTTTAGTTCCGTATGGGTTTTTGATAATAGTACAGGAGTTTATGTGGATCACACCATAGAATCCCAACGGGTTGATGGCACGGTATTTTCAATTTTGGAAGATGCCAATGACTATCTATATCTTGGTTCTGAAAGTAGATTTGATATGTCTGTGTATATTTTAGCCTCTGTGGGAAGTGTTGGTGCGTTAACTCATGCTTATTCAAGAGCTGATAATACGTGGACCCAAACTATTCCAATTGAACAATGGGATACTTCTTCTGATTATATAAACTATGATTTCACCATGAATGGAGCCGAAGAATACAGAACTTTTAGAAATTGGAGTGCTAGATCATTTTCTGCTGTGAGTCCTCATGCAGTAACACCTCCAGACACAATCTCCAGATATTGGCTTCGAATTAGTGTAGCATCGGTATCGGTAGCTCCGACAGTCAATCAAATACAAATGAGACCATATGCAGTTTATTGTACTCCGAGTGATGTAGCAAAGCAGTTAGAACTTAACTTTGATTTTTCAGCAACTACCACTCCTACTAGAGAGACAGTTGAAGATTATATTTACGCAGCCCAATCTATTATTGACTACAGAACCCATAAATCATGGAGAGTAAAGTATAAACAGAATGAGTCTCATGAATTTAATATTGCTGGAATTAGGTTAATGGAAAGGGATGTGCGTCGAGTAACCCAATTGAAAGTGTGGAATGGTGGGGGATGGGACACCAAGGAGCAAGGTAGAACAAATGATTATTTTCTAACAAATGAATTAGGAATGCTTTATTTTTCGAGGTATTTCTTGCTTCCTGCCAGGATGGCTTCTTATAATGCTCCAGTTTGGAGATGGGGCTGGGGAGAGTTTACCTATCCTGTTCAAATTTCTTATCTATTCGGAAGAGACATCAATGGAGACAGAGAACAGGGTGGTATGGTATGGGATCTGGCTAAAAAAATGGCCTCTGTGGATGTGCTTCAAAATCATGACTACAGTATCCTGGCGGTGAGCGGATCCGACAAGGTCACGATGGATAGAAAAATTGAGAATTGGAAAATTGAAATAGAAGAAAAATTAGAGTCGTTAATTAGTTGGGTGATGATCTAATGCCAACATATGTGGCAGAAGCTGTTCCAGTTTTTTCTATCTATGAGGCTTTAGACAAGTATTGGGAAGAATATAGCGGAAGTATTCCAAAACCCAGATTGTTCGATATTGGACGAGATGGAAGGACGATCCGTGTTAACATGGAAGATTTCCTTCAAACTGGACACCATGACATAATTGTGATGAGACCAGGGACTCCTACTTTGGAAGAAAATCCTATTGGAAATTGGATATATGGAAATCGCACCGGACAAGTTGTTCTGGAGATGTACACTAAACATAGCAGACAAAGACTTTATGACATGGTAAGAGAAACGCGAAGAATTATGCATCTTCGAATGCATTCTGTAGAGGGATATCAAAGAGTGCAGTTCAAATCATTTGTTGAATTGACAGATGAGCCATTTTCAATACACATCGCAAGAGTGACATTGGAACTTGTAAATAATGCAGTTTTGTTGGAGACTACATAAGATGTTTCCAAGTTATTGTAAGAAATGTAGCAATAGCAAGCTTGGAGAACTTGTGTTCCATCCAATATCTGGAACATGCGGGATGCTCCAAGTAGAGGGACTAGACAGGATAAAGATGAAGATAGCATTTTTGATCTTAGGAGACAAATTGAAAAAAGAAATTATGAATATTGAGG
>JBDRHV010000064.1:0-3066 GCA_043816465.1 bacterium
CCATTTTAATATAGGAATAGGTAAAGAGTCAGAAAAAACACAGTCTTCTGCATCTTCTCAAGATAGTAAATTAGGATATAAAATACAAAGAGATAAATGGCTTACCAATAAAGTTTTAGACCTTTTGGAACTTGATATTGCATCCTGGGCAACTATAACTTGTGAAGAAGATTTGCCAAAGGTAGCAAAAGAAATCGGCTTTCCGATGGTTATTAAGCCGGCAGGATTAACGGGAGGGGCCTGTGTAAAGGTTGGAATTAAAGACTACAAAGAGCTTAAAGATACTTACAAATCAGTCCTAGTCGAACTAATAGGTAGAGAAAAGGGGAAATCTAACTATACATATCAACCATATCAGAAGCAGATAATAGCTCAAAAAATGGTGTCTGGTAAGGATTTTAGAATATTGGTCATAAACGGTAAAGTCGAGATAGTCACAAATAGAATTCCAGCAAGAGTCGTCGCTGACGGGAAAAATTCTATAGAAAAATTGATAGAAAAGGAAAATCTTGATCCAAGGAGAGACATTTCCCTACCCACTCACACACTTAAGCCTATCAAAATAGATGAAACTTTGGAGAAAATAGTGAAAGAGCAAGGATATATCATGTCAGACATTCCTCAAAAAGGGAAAGTGGTATACGTGAGAAAGGTTGCCAGCATGAGCCAGGGAGGAATTACCGAAGATTATACAGATAAAACTCACCCACAGATAAAGTCTATTTGTGAATCGATAGCCCAAACTATCCACTCATATGTTCTCGGAATAGATGTATTGTGCGAAGATATCTCCAAACCACTTACACCGAAAAATGGCTGTATTATAGAGGTTAATACCATGCCGGAATCATATCTCAATGCTTTTCCAGTCATTGGTAAACAGTATCCAGACATCGGAGAGAAGATTGTGAGGGGCCTGATAGACCCTAAAACTCATACAAACCGAGTTACCATAGTCGGTAGTATATCGAAAGAGAAAGCGATGAAACTTGTTCGGAAAAACCTTAGTGAAACAGGAAAAGTTGGACTACTCGAGGACAGGTCCATATACATCGACGGCCAACTGATCAACAACGATGTAGATATATCCGATGGGATACTAGCACTCAAGAGGAATAAGACACTGGATACCATAGTCATTCACCTTGAAGATGAAAAGGGAGTAGTCAAGTATGGGTTCGGTTTTGACACCTTGGATGTTCTGGCTTATGATAAAAGCGTTTCTGAAGTATTCGAGGAGAAAGTTAATACATATCATAAGGCTAAACATATATCTAAAATAATCATTTTATAAATGAAGTTTCTAATAGTAGACAAGAGAAAAAGGGTCGGAGATCTCACTACCCCCCACTACGCTGTTACAAGACTAGTAGAGGAGCTTAGTAGTAGGCATATAGAATGTGACCTGGCATATTTTGATGAAATAGATTTCTTTGTCAAAGAAGGTAAATTTGATATAACCATACAAAATAAACCCCTCACCAACTATACCCATATAATTTTAAGAGGTCACAGGACAAAACTGGAGTATATGATAAAGAAATACATAGTAGACGTTGCCGAACAAAATTCCATCAAGGTACAAAACTCAGAGTTCATGAAGGTCTCAACTTTTTATGACAAGCTTTTTCAGATGAAATATATGTCCGAAAATAATATAGCCCATTTAGACTCTGCCTACACCCTAGATGGTAAGTATTATGAGAAACCTGAACTAATACAGAATATTGGGTTTCCTATGGTATACAAACACGTCGAGGGAGAGAACAGAATTGAAAGAATCGAAGATGAAGACAAGAATAAGAAAAACGTTTTCCTAGCAAACAATATCGAGGAGTTGAAGTCACTCTGCATAGAACATGACTCACCAGAAGAAACCTTCATCAACAAACCATCACAGTATTTCATACAGAAGTATGTCGATATTGGTGAGGACTATAGAGCATTAGTCATCGGTGGAAAGTACGTGGGAGGATACAAAAGAGAGGCAACTCAGAACTTCATAACCGTAAGCAAGGGTAATTATACTCCTCATGATAATCCTGATCCTGAGTTTATCAAACTTACTGAAGAAACCGCAGCTCTATTCAAGGCAGACTTCTGCGCTATGGACATTATATATAGCGATGGTAAACCTTATATTCTAGAGATAAACATGAACCCTACTTTCAAGGCAATGGAGACAAAAGTAGATGGCAAACCGGTCGACATTGCAAAGTTGATAATCGAACAAATGCTACAGTAAAACGCTGAACTTTGATATTCGGGGACAGACCTCCAGAGAGGTCTGTCCCCCTTAGCCGGAACGTATAAACACAGCACAACCCCATTTCATGAAAACTCCTGGAGGTCTGTCCCCATAACCTGAAGGTATGTGTAAGAAAAATAACGTTATTGGAATAATCCCTGAAGGTCTGTCCCACTAACCGGAACGTTGGATAAAGAAGTTCTTTCCGGTATTGGACAATCCTCGAGATTCGAATAACCCAAGAAGGGACTGAGAGGCTGCCTTTCAACCATGTTCTCCCGCCAACCCATAGCACGAAACTCGTACTATAGGTTGGCGGGGAGAACCTCAGTCCTTCCTAGGATCATCCATTATGGACCCCACCAGAAGTCTTGTTTTACTTGACTATCAAAGTACATCCCATGTCTCATAAATTGCTCAAGTGTAGGACCCAACTCGTAATTTACAGTCACTTCGGATAAATACGGTGTGACATTTCCATCTCTTGTAGTTAATATACCCATATAATTCAAATATCTTTTCACAGAAGATTCCACATTCAACGTTGCCAACGGATTAGTAAGATATGATGAGTTATGAACAATCGAGTCTATCCAAATATCTGCTCCCTGATCACCATTAAGAGTAAAGAGGGTTAATTCGGATATATCGTCCCTCTGGGTTGAAGTAGAACTTGTGATATCAAAGTATTCCCTTTGCCATTTGAATACCACCGCCTTTGTGGTAAACCCACTTGTTGGAAATGTAGATCCGGTCTCCCAAGATGATACTGTGACAGCTCCCGTTGATTTACTTATTGTTACAACATTTCCTTGAGC
>JBDRHV010000065.1:0-2402 GCA_043816465.1 bacterium
AGCGAATCCAACATTGAAGATCGCAATTGAAGTTCATGGAGATTATTGGCATGCCAATCCAAAGTTCTATAAAAGTAGAAACTTTACACAAGGTAGAAATGTTGGGAGAGACAAAATCAAGAAGAGATTGCTTGAAAAAAACGGATGGGATCTAGTTATTCTCTGGGAAAACGAAATAAATGATGATGTTGAATCTTGTATATCAAGAATAGAAGAAACTTTACAAGATTGTTCAGAAAATCCTTGGGACTATACAGAGATTGAATACATAGGGAGAGTTGGGAAAACACAAACATATGACATTGATGTAGATGATCCGGAACACAATTATGTTGCAAACACATTTGTTGTCCACAACAGCCATTCTGTGTCATATGGTCTTGTTGCTTTTTGGGAGATGTGGATTAAAATTTATTATCCAGTTGAATTTATGAGCATATGTTTAAGCTATGGTCCAGACGACAAAAAAGCAGAGTTCATCGTTGAAGCAAGACGACTTGGCATAAAGATGTTCCTGCCAGACATCAATAAGAGTGACAGCAAAATATGGCAAATCGGCAAAGACAGCAAAAGTCTCCTGATTCCGTTGACTGAAATCAAAGGAGTAGGAAAAGTTGCCACAGATGAAATTGTTGCGGTGCGTGCAGATGGAGGTCCATTTGAAGGTGAAGAAGATCTGGTGAGCAGGGTTGTAAAAAGAAAAGTAAACAGCAGAGTGAGAAAGTTGCTCAACGAGGTGGGTGCATTTTCTCAAGTAGATGATCCAGATAAAGATATGACAGAAGGTGAACTTGAAGACATATCAAAATTTTTCAATTTCAACTTAAGCAACGATCCAGCCTATAAGTACAGAAAAGTTTTAAATAAGATGGTTAAGCACGGACTGGAAATAAATTTGATAGCTAACGAAGACTACCTCAACAACAAAAATATGAACTTTGGTCTATTTTTCGGATGGATGGAAAGGCTCCGGTTTGGCTACAGAGGCAAGTTCGATAATGAAGCGAAAAGATTAGATCTATATGGAACCAAAGATGCAATGGGTGGTGTATATGGCAATTTTATAGATAAATCTGACTTTATAATGTTGGTGTTTGGCACAGAGATATATTCTGCAAGGAAATATGACCTTGAACACTGTGAGAACAAATGGCTGTTGGTTAAAGCGAATAGACCATGGGTGACTGTTGCTTTGCATGCTGAAGATGTATGGTTTGCTGATGATATGCTGAAAGGGGACATAGGCACTCTGGGTCTCAAATTCATCAAACCTGCAAACTACCCAAAGTCTCTCAATCTCTTGATGGAAGAAATTGAAAGCTGCGACTCTTGTAGTCTTCGATCTGAATGCACAAAACCTGTGCCTCCAAGTGTTGGACAGTTTAATGTGATGATAATCGGTGAAGCACCTGGAAAAGACGAAAATAGACTAGGCAAAAGTTTTGTAGGAGACACAGGTAAAATACTCTTTGGCGAAAGACAAATTAAAGGCTTGAAAAGCTTGCCAGATTTAGGGATAGAAAGAGAATGGTGCCATGTGACAAATGTTGTAAAATGCTGGCCAAATAAAACTAAGACTCCAAAGAGAACTAGCATCAAGATCTGCGGCAACAATTTCCTAAAAAAAGAAATCGTGGAAGTAAAACCATATATAATCCTGGCATTTGGTAACACATGTAATCAATTTTTCAGAGGAGAAGACAAAGGAATCATGAATTTGAATGCTACTACAAGTTGGAATGATGAATACAATTGCTGGATATGCTGGAGTAATCACCCAACAACTGTTCTCTATTCAAAAGAGAATATTGAACCTTTAAATGAAGCCTTAGAGAACTTCGCCAACAAAGTATATTCATTAGGTTTTGGAGAAAATGGTAGATGAAAAACAAACTAGATCTATTGATTTTATGGATATGCTGAAAATATGAAAGACATAAGTTTCCTTGAATCTGGAACAATTCCTGCCCCTGTAAGAATCAACGATCTCAGAAAAACTATACGTAAATCTAATAACCTGATACGTGGATTCAGAATGGATTATGGTCGCAACACAGCCATATCAAACAAATTAGGACTCTATCTTTTCACCAAAATCCACATGGAGGATACTGAGTTTTGCTGGACTCGGCTCAAGCTAGAGGATTTTGTTGAATTTTTGCCACGTGGAAATAAGTATATGGTGAAAGACTTAAAGGTAGCACTAAACATGATGTTGAAATCTTGGGTTGTGCATATCCCTGATGATCCTGAAGAGAATTGTGAATTTAGACCGCTCTTCTATAAGTTGAATGTTGCCCAAGATGGCAGCTATATAGATTACATATTTCATCCGGAACTGAAGGATCTTCTCTTGCAACTGAAGCAGCAATTTACATCATATTCGTTGGAAAATGTGCTTT
>JBDRHV010000066.1:0-9290 GCA_043816465.1 bacterium
CATTAAGATTCTCGGGTATACATAAAAAATTCATTTTCTTTTGAACTAATTCGTGCCAAGCTGGATCAGGCATAAGAAGAAACGCTGGTTTCTTCGAATAGTATGCCTCTCTCTGAACACCACCACTGTCTGTAATAACACAACTGCAATACTGCATAAGTCCCATAAGACTCAAGTAATCTATCGGATCCATTACTTCTATCTTTTCCAACATGTTACTAAAGCCATATTTTTCTGCCATTTTTCTACTTCTTGGGTGCATTGGAAATATCACTCTCTGAGTTTTCGAGATTCTGTTTAATACTTGAAGAATCTTTTTAAACGTTTTTTTATAATCAACATTATAATCACGATGAATAGTGACCAATATAAATTTTCCATCCTCTAAACCTAATTTCTCATATAATGAATAATCAAAATGATCTTTGGTTTGAAGAAACACATCATACATTACATCTCCTGTGTTATACACACCCTCAGTAATACCCTCTTTTTTCAAATTCGAAACACCCAAATCAGAGCAACAAAACAATAGATTTGAGATTCTGTCCGTGAGTGTCCTATTTACTTCCTCAGGCATATCCTTAGGAAGCATTCTAATACCAGCTTCAACGTGAGCAAGAGGGATTTTTAATTTTGTTGCAACTATTGCTCCAGCAAGTGTAGTATTTGTGTCACCATAGACTAGTATCACATCTGGTTTTATTTTCATCATAAGCTTTTCAAACTCGACCATTATTTTTGCAGTCATTTCGCCATGAAGACCGGAACCAACTTTTAGATTGTAATCTGGAGCTGAGATTTTTAAATTCTTGAAGAATACGTCAGCCATATTATAATCATAGTGCTGACCGGAGTTTACAATGATTTCTTTTATCTTAGCTTTTCTGAGCGCTTTATTTATTGCAGATTCCTTAATATACTGGGGTCTAGCTCCTATGAGAGATACAACTTTCATTAAATTGATTTGTATAATTTAAGTAATGTCTCTTCTTGTTCTTCCCAATTATACTTCTTTCTAGTTATTTCTATGTTTGAAAGAAATGACATTTTTGTTTTTCTGGATACTTTCGATAACACTTCAATCACTTCTTTATCATCATCAGAATTTACAACGTATCCAACTTTATTTTCTTTCACGAAACGTGACATCTCCTTTAGATCTGATACGATTACGGGAAGCTGGGCCATTATGTAGTCGAAAAGTTTATTGGGTAATGCAAAGTCATTATTTTTTGAAATGTTTTCAAGAAGAAGCACCCCCCAATCTGCTGAAGCTACATAGTTCATGAATACATCAAGAGGAGCTCGGTCATGCCAATATACATCTGGCGATCTCTTGATTAACTCATGTAGCAAGCCCGTATCATCACCCCAAGTCAGCAATACAAGACTTATTTTCTTATTCTTTTTTCTAGCCTCACTAAATAATTCAATGAGATTTTCAAGTCCTCGTCCTTGTTTATAGATTCCGACATAAAATAGAATCATATGGTCTTTTGGAATATTAAATTCCTTTCGTAAATAGTCAGTATTCTTGTAGTTTTTATATTGGGGGCAATTCATAACTAATTCAGGCCTTTCGATTCCATACATTTTCACGTAATCATCAGCAATTGACTCGCTCACAACTATAACTTTATCAGTAGAATAAATCATGGCTCTCTCTGAGACTTTTGCGGCCCAATGAAGTAGTGTATTCCCAATATATATTTGTGCCTCCGTCTCATGTTCATGGCAGTCGTAAACAATCTTCACTTCTTTATTAAGAAAAGTCTTGATAAACCAAGCAGGCGGTAATCCATATAGATCATTACAGTGGAACATCTTCTGATTCTTATATTTAAGTACTATATGAACCCAAAATAAAAAGAGGTTTAATGTAAGGAATTTAATTCGTCCAACGTTTACTCGTTTTACAGTTATTCCCTCAACTTTTTCTTCTTCGGGTAAACTATTGTCAAAATGTGTTGCCACAAGCTCAACTTTATACCCATTATTCTTCAGAGTTCTACACTCTTTCATTACCCTGTTATCATTTGTAAAGTCGTTGAACAATATGTTTATTACTTTTTTCAAATCCCTTTAAAGATAAGTTTATACTCTTTGATATAATGCCAAAATCCATCTATATTTAGTTCTTTTGGGCCAGAAAATGTCGAGACATTTTACCATTAATCTTCGTGGTTTCACTAATTTATTTTTACTTAGATTTTTACTTAATCGAAGCATATTTTTGTTCTTATGTCCGCATATTAGAAATACATAAGGATACTTTGGGTTTTTTCTTAGAAAAAACCTATTCAAGTAATAGAACAAAGGGGAAATAAAGAAATATTCTGTTTTCTCACCAATAACAATAATTTTCCTTGGTCTGAAACCGAATTTCATGAGCAAAGATTTCATTTTATCTTGATTAAACCTTCTCTTATGCAAGCTTGCACTAAAAAGAGACTGACAATCAGGACATCGAATGAAATTGTTTTCAAGAATTTCATTATTTGGGACAGAGATTATTACGTACTTTTTAGATACTCTTGCAAGCTCATCTAAAGCTTTTTCAAAACCTTCATTATCAAGATGCTCGATAACCTCTAGAGCACAAGATAAATCATAAGATCTATCCTTCAGTGGAATGTGAGTAATATCTCCTTTTGTTTTCGAAGTCATAACGTACTTCAGAGCTGTTATGCTACGATCAATCCCCAAACACTTAATGTCACCTTTGTTTTTAAGAATATAATTCACAAAAATTCCATTTCCACATCCTATATCCACAAGGCTTTTTACATCCTTTGGAATCAATTTGCATGTCGCCACTATTCTTTTAACTTCTTTAGATGACACATCTTTCCCATCCCAAAAAGATTCTTCTTCATAGTATTCTTTTTCAGAGTCCATTTGTTTTCATATTTAGGTTATTAATTTTTCCTTTTGACAGATTGTATGAAACAGCAAGAAATAACAAGTAAACAACAGAATAGGCTAATGAAAACCAAATAACCGCTTGTAAAGCACTGCCTTGATTTATTCCTAATTGAATCGAAATGATACTCAGTACAAGTAAAACTGTTTGGAGCAGAAGATTCAGATTTTGCCTTTCAGCAACCACTATCACATAAGTTAGTGGACTTACTGTAAATTTGAAGAAGTACATCAATGTCAAAGCTCTAATGTAAGAACCAGCTGTATCCCATTCAGACCCAAATATTATAGGAACCAACATTGGTGCAAAGATGAAAATCAGCATGAACGGTACTATCGATATCAGGAAAAGACTTTTAAATGTTTGGACAAATATTCCCCGACAATTCCCTTTATTTCGGTAATCACTACTTGCTCTTTCCTTAAATACATGTGACACAGACGTTGAAAACAAAGTTATAGGACTCCCAAGTACTCTCTGGGAGAGTGAAAATTGCCCAACTACTGACGTGCCAAAGGAATTTAGTAATAACTGAGGAACTTGGTTTGCAGTTAGGTTTACAAAAGTTGCGGGTAAATTGAAAAGAGGAAATTTTTTGTACCTTATAAGCTGCTTTTTAATTTCCTTAAACATATCCTTCGAATCATCATCAAGTATAAATATTTCTCTATTTTTTAAATATAAAAGAAAAGTTGCAATTAATGTCCCACCCATATATCCGATAATCAACCCTTGCCCAGCCAAAACAGTCTTTGACAAAAGCCACTGAAATACAATACTTGATCCCACATTTAAAATGTTTATAAATGCCAATGATTTAAAATCTTTATTCCTTAAAGACAAGTAAAATTGGACTTGATAAAAGGCATATATAAAAATCGAGATTCCGAGAAACCCTACCATCCAATAGGAGTGAAAGTAATCATATCTCTCCAGTAGTGGTGCAGCAAGAAGAAGAATAATTGTAATCACAATACTCATCACCACGGAGATAAACACTGCTCCGAATGTCAGATGTTTCAAAGACTTTTCTTCCTTTGGGAGAAGAATAGGAATTTCATACTGACCGGTTGCTAAAACACTAAAAATTGAAAGAAAGGAGATAAATATCGCATATTCACCAAAATTAGCGGTAGAATAAATACGAGTTAATATCGGATAGAAAAGAAGATACACCGCCTGAGAGACTACTGTACCAGAAAACATCATTACAACATTCTTCCTAAATGTGTTTGCTGGAAATATCTGATTTACTTTTTCCAATATCCTTTTTAACATTCGTTAAGTATTTTTTCAATTACTTTAAACTCCCTAAGTTGTTGCGTTTGAAGATCTCTTACCGCACCAGATTTATTAAGAGTTTTCCTTACTTTATTATAGAACGACTTATCTTTATAATATCTTTCAATCGCCTTAGCCATATTTTCATCAAACTTTTCATCTAAACTGATCAACAATGCATCTTTACCGTTTGTCACGAACCCATCCAAACTTCCATCATCAATCGAAATTAACGGTACTTTATAATAAATAGCCTCCAGGATAGGATTACCCAGATTACTGAAGTCATTTGTCATAACAACAACATCACTATTTTGAAGAAGATAGTTTGATTCAGTATTGTCAACTCCCTCCAGAAAGATAACGTTATCCTGAAGGCTATTCTTCTTAACATATTCTTTTAGATCATCAACATTTGCAGCATGATATGTTGTAAGAAGGACAACTTTATTCAAAATATTTTTATCAAGTTTCATCATTCCCCTCACAACTCTATCTACTCTTTTCCAGGTACTTCCGCTCGCATTATTAAATAAAATAAATTTACCTTTATCTTTCAATTTATCTAAAACATTTCCATATTTGGCTGGAATCTCATACTCCAATACTCCATGAGGTTCATTGAAGATATTCCTGTTTCGTTTTTGTTCGGCATAATACTTCCCATCAGTACCATCTTGGACCATCAAACAAAGATCTGCTTTGTTTATACTGAAGTAATTTTGCGGAAAATATTTTAAAGCGAGAGATTTGTTTCTGTTTGTTGCAACAAGTATTGTACCTTGATACTTATTAATGTACTTCTTTCTAAAAATCTTTGCTATCCATCTTCCACAAGGGGTGTAACCAGCTTCATACCCAACAATGACACAGGCCATTTTTACTCTCCCAGACTGAAAGAATAGTATGTTGAAAAATAAGGCAACGTTATCAAAAAGGTAAAAAAGGAATTTAACCCACTTGTTAACCATATTCCCAATGGAATAGCTACCATACGGCGGAATTACATCTTCAGATTTAATTTGTTCAAAGTAATTTCTCGATTTGACTCGTTTTTTACTTATTTTTAAAACAACTTTGTTGAGAAAATTTGTAAATTCTATTTCCAAGCTTGTAATCTTGTATAAATGAAACAATTCACTATCTATGACTTTTTCACCCCTCGTATCTGATCCCGCAGAAAACATCGTGATATCGATGCTATGTTTCAAAAGCATTTTTACAAACCTCATCAAACTTTGATTACCTTGTTTTCTAAAGGGTAACCCAGTAAGTATTACTATCTTATTTGTTTTAGATTCTTGATTCATCTACTGAATAAATATAGATATCCTTATTCTTTAATTCGTTTATCTCCTGCAATTTTAGCCATTCTTCATTATCAAACACTTCTATATATTCTTCCAAAGGAAAGGTATCATCTGAGATATGAGATCTCATAAGTACAATCTTATTAATCTGTTTTTCCTTAAGGTTAACCTTGAATGTTTCAAGATCTGAAGGATCTAGTGTGTAATAAAAATTCGGAACAATATCGATTGCATGAATCTCTCTGTTTATTACTGACTCATCTAACTTCCAATGCCATTCTATTGGTAGATAATTGTTCGCTCGAAAAATATTTATTAAATAGGTGAACTCAGAGTTAACGCTCGACTGACAATCTATAAACACAACATCTTCAGGTTCAAGCATTTCGGCTATTATATCAGCTTCACCATTTATTCCCCATTTGAGACTTTTATAAATCTGATTCTTAGTAAATATCGCATATGAACTAACAAACAAAGATGCAGAAATCGTAAATAGAAATATCAAATTGATTAAGAACGCTCTTCTCTTACTGAAATAAACTAATAAAGATAACAATATGAGAACTACATAAGACGTCGCTACATTAAACAGTGACTTAATATCAGATAGCTCTTGGTAAAAAGTTGAAGAAACTGTAGCGATCAGGGATAGGATTAATGACCAAATAAACCATTTCTTAAATTTATCCCACTCCTTAATGGATAAATAGAAGAAGTATATAAAGAAAATAATGGTATAAGGAATTACGGTCAAAATATATCTTTGATGAGAAGCCCGAATCATATAGATGAACAGATATTCCCAGTAAAAAAGGTTCGGAAATATGAAACGTTTATCTGTTTCTTTCCATTTTTTGAAAAGATAAATCGAAGAAGTCAGAGCGGGAATCAATATCAGAAGGTGAACTCCTTGAAGTGAAAAGTTTGTTATATATAAGAACTTTTCCAGATATCCTAACCCAAGAATCGAAACAGAAAGAAACGTGGAAAGTAAGCTCTCATCTTTGTCTTCTATTTCCTCCTCAGCAACTTTGTATGACTTGTTATTATTTGTATAGGAACTCATATCTGACAAGGCATTTTCAGGTGATGCATGTCTTATTTGGTAGCTGAATCCTGAAGTTGTAAGTCCCAGGAATGAAGCATCAAACATATTTACCGGAAGCAATGAAGTATAAAACATCAGATAAAAATAGATACATGATGGTACTAGAATTAATAGAAAGTTCCTGAAAGCAGTAAAGATTGATTTAATAAATGATTTGATCCCTGAATAACTAACGAGAAAATAATATCCAAGCAATGGAACTAGAATTGTAAAGAATACGTACTCCTTCGCTTCAAGTATCAGAAGTAATAAAAATCCCAATAGAAGTAATTTCTTGTTGTCTTTTAAAAGATAATATATAAATAATATGAACGAAAACAGTACAGGAATTTCACGATGAAATGTTGTCGAGTAACTGAAAAAAGTATAGTTTGTGATCAACATTATTACAGCAACTATTGACCAATTTTTGAGTTTAAAATTATTCTCAATTAGTAGATAAAAGATCCAAAGTGTGAAAGAAGCCAATATCACATGAAAGAATGTTGCTATATATATATTCGGTCCGGTCAAGATAAAAATTAGAGCTATCGGAAGTTTGAAAATGAATCCATGAACACCCACACCGTAATTACCAATCCACTTTCCCTGTTTTAATATCTCACTCATCATCACTGTTTCGTGAAGAAAAAGCTTCTCGTCATAGACAGCAAACCGGAAATAAATAACTATTGAAAGGAGGATTGCATTAAAAAGAATTATACCTATTACTATTTTTCTTCTATCATATTCTGACCATTTTGATGTTTTGCTCCTAACGTCGGCAATGAATTTCACGATTTTATTCTTCATTACTGGATTAATTATCTTCATCTTATTTCTGTAAACCTTCGTTATCCATCATATCCATCCACATCGCGAAAAATAACGACTGAAAACCACTTATGGAAAGAAACATAAAAGCAATGAGGGAGTTTGTAGACACCTTTCCTCCACCAAGAAAATCTTCCAAAACAGCCCAGGCATAAGGAATATTAATTGTCAGTAATAAGAATGAAAGGTGATAGAGAAAGAATAAGGGATGAAAGTCCCGGAACAAGTATTTCTTGTATAACCTCACCCAGAAAAGTTTGAACAACAACCAACTGATCCTTGGAATTAACTTGAAAATCTTCATCTTTGATTTTTCACCCACTTCATATACTGGTTTACTTGGAATTTCTTTAATAGAAAAATTTGCAATATTTAGCTTGACCAAAATATCGTTTGGACAACCATAGGATTTATAAATTTCATAGAGTCTAAGACCTTTCAAAGCATTGAGTGATATTGAGGTATAACCGGTCTGTGTATCAGAGATTTTCCAGTATCCACTAGCTATCTTTGTTAAGAGAGAAAGAACAGAGTTTCCGAAAAATCTGACCCTAGGAATAACCAAACTAGCAGATCTATGCTTGAGTCTATTTGCCTTTACATAGTCAACTTCTTCCTCAATCACTGGCATACATATATCTTCAAGCTCCTCAGGATCCATTTGTCCATCACCACCCATTACTGCAGTACAATCAATATTGTTATCTCTGCACCATTTATATCCAGTTGCAATTGCAGCACCCACAGAACCATTTCTCTTGTGATTGATAAGTATTATTCTGTCATTCTTTGGATCCTTATTCATAATTTCAGAAGGAATATACCTACTATCTTCATTATGTACAATTTCTTCCGCTACAACCTCAGCTCTATTGTATCTATTTGGAACAATTTTCTTAATATGATTAAGATTAGTCGGCTTTGTCTTTTCTCTATTTATATAACCAAGTACAACCTTTTCAGTATCGTCTGTTGATTTATCATTTACAACGACGATTCTATCTACAAATCTTGGCATAGAATCGAGAACCATTCCAATTTGTTTACCCTCGTTAAATGAAGGTAATACTACCGCAACTGTTTTATTTTTTAACATAATTGTTATTATACCAACTTATTTACCTATTCCCAACGATACAGATATGCTTTGAACTGGCCAAAGTAATACCTGTTCGGAATAATAACATATTCACACAATGGAATATCCTCCGTACTACCAACCATTTCAAAATATGCATCTTCATCCCTATTGCAATGAACAAAATAGTTGTGGGTGAAATCAATTTCTCCAATAAACGTAAACTCTCCCCTGTACTGTCTATTCAATCCAGGAGTTGTTGTCAGAACAAATGAATTCTCATATTTAATTTTTTCCTCAATTATTTCCTTTTTATGTATATAACTCAGATATTCTAGTGGAAAAACATTAATTCCATAATAGTATCTCATAGGAAATACCGTCTGATTAAATGAACTATAATTACTTCTTGCAACAAAGAGAATATCATTATTACCGATTTGATTGTCTAGGTTTTCGTATACAATTTTATCCGTACCCTCAGCATTTCTTAATTGAATCACTGAAAAGAATCCAAAATATAATGATACAAATACCATAAATATCCAGAATAGAATCTTTCCAGTCTTTGCTTTATAGATACTCACCAAATATATCGATATCAATATCGTACATAATGGGATCAATTCACTAACCTGGTACCTCACAAAATAATAATGGTATTGTGTCAATCTTAGTACACCCCAAGAATAGACCAAAAACACTAATATCAGCAGCACACATAGAGAAATTTCTATCTTGTTCGACTTTGATGCTTTGTACAGTGAAAAA
>JBDRHV010000067.1:0-3631 GCA_043816465.1 bacterium
ACACATGCCGACGGATTGATACTTCCCCCTGACGACATATGGATGTACGAGACAGCACAAGAAGCATTTATCATTTATGACAATAACA
This sequence comes from bacterium, assembly GCA_043816465.1. Lineage (GTDB taxonomy): Bacteria > Patescibacteriota > Dojkabacteria > SC72 > JAFGCJ01 > JBDRHV01. The sequence goes on from JBDRHV010000067.1 coordinate 89, forward strand.
CAGAGATCCTCGTATTATCATCTAGTTTTAGCGGCTCCGCAGATGATTTTGGTTGGATTATCCCTGTTCCAAACGAACCAGAAGTAGATAGAGTCAGGACTGATATTTTTGATGAACTTTACGAACTAACTCAGCCAAAACAAAATTTATTAAGAAGAATCATCAGCCCCGAATTTGATTACTCATATTCAGTTGCAATGATGGGATATGCTGAAGACTCCTCTCAAGAAGAAAAAACCGTTAATGTTATTGAAGAAAAACGAGTGGGTATTTATGATATTGCAGTGCTTTTTGCAACAGATGTTACTGACCTTGAAACATGGCTAGAAACAAATGGGTACAACATTCCTGAATCTTCTGATTACCCTAACGTGTATGGGGAGGATTTCGCTGAATCCCCATCATATGACGGGAATTTAAAAACATTAGACGAGTCAAAAGCTATACTCCAAGAATACATTGACGCTGAATGGTATTTTATCGCAGTAAAGGTAAACAATATGTTTATCGAAGATCAATCAGAAAATTCTTATGACTCTGGCTCTCTAAATCCATTGAAGATTACTTTTGAAACTACAGATATGGTTTTCCCGTTAAAGATATCTGGATTATCTGGACAAAATGTTTCTCTTACGATATTTACTCTTACTCTAAACAAAGTTTGGGTTGATAACTATGATACAGATTATTGCGAAGATTATTTTTATTATTCGTATGATACTGAAAATAACTGTTCCCAAATTCCAATGATTTTTGGACAAACAATAAATCCAGATCAAATCGAAGAAATATCAAACGAAACCGGAAAAGGCTCATGGTTTGAATCTAGTGATCATATGTACCTTGCAAGACACGAAACAACATACATGGGGGCTTATGATATGAATTCAGACGTTTTATTTGAAGAACAAGATAATAATATCGGTCTAAACGACGGTTCAATGAAGATATCGCAGTATCTTCTAGTTCCATTAGCACTATTAGTGTATGGGCCAAGAAATCTTCTTTCATACGCATCAAATTACTTTTATAACCCAGTCACAGCTGGAGCTGTAATCTTAACAATAGTTTTATTGTCAGCAATATTTGTATTATTGATTCACTTAAAATTAAGAAAAACGACCATACGTTCACAGAGGGTTGTGCTGAATATACTCCAATTTCCATTTATCTCTATCACAAGTGTAGCAGTAGGAATCGGAGTTGGATTAATCTGGGCACTCATACAAATAGCATTGGGAATATCAGAAGACGCTGCTGGAATAAACGGAATTATATCTTGCTTACTTGTATCTTTAGCAGTTATAACTATATTCTACAGATTCCAATGGAAAAAGTGATACAAATCTGATACGATTATTTCTAATAAGTTATTATAGTATCTATAGCCGACATAGTATACTACGCCTAGGCTTCGTATACTAAAGCTCATAAATTTATTGAATAACTACAGCTTGTCTCGCTATAGCGCCGGTGTATCATACTATGCAAATGCTTCGTATGATAAAGCTCTTTTGGTGACTGAATACCATGTTTATCCCGCAGAAGCCGACATAGCTTAATGGTAGAGCAATTTCTTCGTAAGAAATAGGTTGGTGGTTCAAGTCCACCTGTCGGCTTAGTAGAGGCGTAGGCGGATAAGGGAGAGGTCGGTGGTTCAACCCCACCCATCGGCTCATTATAATATTATAGAAAATTTAAAATATTTAATTAAATCACTTATTCCTCCCGCCAAAGGCGAGTCCGCCTATGGCGGAAATTACTTACTATGTATATACCAACATTCAATATAACTCACAGACTGGTTGAATATTTGATTAAACTTGAACTATCAGCAAGATCAATTAAAGATATTCCACTTCCTTCTAATGAAAAGCTTAAAATTCTTAACGACTCTGAATCAGAAGCTTTATTCCAAATTTCAAAACTTGCTGAAGTTCCGGTATCACTTAGAAAGGCGAAGGACATTGCATCTCAAGGACATGATATCTTGAATGAGAACCCTGCTGAACGCCTTCTATCAAACTATAGAAGCTGTTGGGATTTTATGTTTTCTTCTACAAACGAGAAATATGTTTCATTGTCTCCTTCACTTCTTTTACATCTAAACAAGCTCCTTTTCGATGGAGTTGTAGAAAGTTGGGAAATTGGAAGATTCAGATCAGTAAAAGATGATATCAATAAGAAATACGATTCCTTTTTTGACGTAAGAAATAAAGAATACGATACCTACGATTTCGAAAAAGAATTCTACGAAATATTAAATTGGTATTCATCATCACAATATAAAATACACCCAGCAATCAAAACTGCGGTTGTACTATATGAAATACTTCAATCATACCCATTCCTAAGTGGAAATATGATAACAGCAATATCCGTTGGAGAATTATTGTTTGAAAGAACATACTTATCACTTAAACATCTTTTTGCTCTTCCTAGAACTTTCGTGAACTATAAAGACGAGCTAAAAGAAGCACTCTCTGTATCAATAAAACAAAATGGTGATCAAACAAGATGGATTGAAGAATTCGTAAGAGGTTTAGCGCTTGATATGACTGAGTTAAAGAATGAAATTCTTCAGGTAGAGCAAGAGAAAGTTGGAAAGAAAAAGAAAAAATTTCTAGGCTTAAATACCAGACAGTTAAGGCTCATGAAGTGGCTTCAAAAGAAAGAAAAAATATATCGAAGAGATTATGTAAAACGAATGGGAGTATCTACTATGACTGCCTACAGGGACCTGAACGAACTCTTGAAGAGAAAGTTAATACTTCTAAAGGGTGGAGGAAGATCTACCTACTATACCGTTTACAAGGATACAGAACCAATAGGCGATTCCAATTTTAAAAAATCAAAAGTTGTAAAGGTAATTAACGATCTCGAATAAGTTCTTCCAATGTATTTCGAACCTCTGACGCGTTTGCCTTTCCTTTTGTTTCTTTCATAACTTGACCCACAAGGAACATGATGGCGTTCGGATTGGTTTTTACATCACTCACAACTTTTTGATTCAAATCGAGAACTTTTTTAACAATTTCTTGTAACTGGGATTCTTCAATTTTTTTAGATAGTCCTTTTTCTTCAATTATTTCTTTCGGAGATTTTCCTGTTTCAAAAGCTTCAGTTAAAACTTCTTTAATAATTACACCAGGAAGTTTCATTTTTATAGTTAACCGTGCAAGTTCAGTTATAAAGAGTGGATTAAAATATTTTTCATCAAGAATTCTTATATCTTTTACGATATTGGAATACATTCCAATAACAATTTTTGAAACTTCAACAATAACAATCTTGTCAGTGACCGATTCAATAGCTTTCTCAAACACGTTCATTTTATCCAAATCAGAAACAATGACCTCAGCGGTGTATTTATCTAATCCATATTCAGAGACGTATCTTTTTAACTTTTCTTGTGGACTTTCAGATAGTTCTGACCTCAACGATTCAATATATTCATCAGACAATTCTATTGGAGGAATATCCGGTTCAGGAAAATATCTATAATCGTCAGAGGTCTCCTTTATCCTTTGAGAAGTAGTATTC
>JBDRHV010000068.1:0-2106 GCA_043816465.1 bacterium
ACTGCCTGATGGTTTTCAGGAATTGCAATTGATTCAGCGTAATCAATAATTTCTTTATTTGCAATTCGAATCGATTCTTGTTCAGCAGTTCTCCATTTTTCAGAAAACCGTTCATCGTCATTGAATTGTTTCAATTTGTAAGATGGTACTGGGTAAATCAATGACATTTCTGTATTTGAATCATCAGCGTAGCAGTGTTTGAAGTAAGTGTACAATGATAATATCCAAGCTCTTGTTCTTGGGTGATCCAATGGCAACGGATCCCACAGGTTCCTTAATCTTTTATCGATTTTTGCACAGTACTCCCCATAAGTTTTAAGTCCATCCCAGTCATTTGTGTGTTCTACTATTCGGTTAAATAGTATTTTTTGTGGTCCTGCTGCTAGAGAGTTCCCTGATGCATTATACACAGATTGAGTGAAATATGTCGGATATCCTGGGGGGTCTAACATACAACCGTTACCTAGACTTTTCTGTACACTGTATGTTTCTGGTTTCTTAAAAGCTGGAAGTAAATTCAGCTTTTTTTGATTTATTGTAGATGTATCTATTTCGAATTTCATATCCATATCTCCTAAAATTTAAAGAGCACTCGCTCTCAGCTCTGCTGAGCGAGTGCTTGTTCTCCTTACACTCTTAGAATTCGTTCATCCAGATCTTCCCACATTCTTTGGATTGCTTTTGTTTCCAGTTTTTCAAGCCCTTCTAGATTGTCTAAAGGTCGATCACTGCACAGTTTGTCAAGTAGGTCTTCATACCTGGTTTTGCAGATATTATACAGTGTCTCTGCATTCAACCATACATCACTTCCATATGAATATGCAGCTATTGTAGACACTGTTCTTTTCCAGTCAAGCCCCTCCCAAAGTCCTTCATCTGTCTCTTCATTTTCAGTGTTTGTGATAATGAAAAGTGCTTCTTTTAGGTTGTAATCTCGATCTACAACCGTTTCATGGAAAAGCCGGTCAAGACTATCAATTTCATCTAAGCTAAATGATTTATTGTCTATCATTGGCTGTTTGAAGGTATCTTTGTTCTCTAAAATTAAATCCCGGGCTTCTTCATAAACCCTTTGGGTGTACAGGTCTGGGTATTCAACATATATCTTTATCATAATTTATTTTCCTCCTTTAGTTTAGCCCCGCACCAATAGCATGTACCCTCATTCTCACCCATCTCTCTCAAGTAATGTCTACATTCTGGACACTTTAACCTGCTTGGACGTACATCATCAATGATATCTTCAATGATTGATTCGTCTTCTTTCAGGTCAGTGATTCGTATACCATGTTCAGAGATTCCGGGAATAGGTCCTGTGTTGAACTGATTATCCCATAGATATCTGGTTTCAACAATTATTGTCATTCCCTGAATTGCAGTGATTTGATCTGCAAATTTACGGGTTACTGATGGCATTACTGCTTGGCGGCTTTTACCTCTGTAATAGTTTTTGACAAAGATCGATCCTGCATTTGCTTTTATTTTTAGTTTCATCTTAATCCCACATCTCCTTCCATGTCTCACATGTATATTTATCAAAGTGTACATATGAATTATATTCTTTCTGTTTGCACACGATCATGTCCTCTTCCACTTGATAATCATTGCATCTTATGGTTACAATGGTTCTTCCATGGCACCGTACGGTTATCTCGTATTTTGCGGTGATTCCTTTCTCTATTTTCGCTGTTCTCATAATAACTACCTCTATAAAAAAGTTAAATGAGTCAATCCTTTATTGACTCAAGTGCGTTCTTTACCATTTCAAAGTATGCTGGCTTATCCAGCTCATAGTTTTCCCTTGCTATTGCAACTGCCGGGTTACTTTCATCCGGTTGTAACAGTCTTGTCAACAAGTTCCGTGCTGCAAAATATGTAAATACATCCTTTGCATCTTTATCTACCCGGGTTATCGACTCAAGGTTTATTGATGATATCACTGTACCATCTTCAGTCGTGAACAGCCTCATTTTGCCGGATAAGGCCACAAATGAGGGCACATCCAGTTCTTCCACAGCCAGCATTGCTTCCGGTTGATAGGTACCTGCATACCCCAGGATAGAGCCTGAAGAATCTACAATCCTTACTCTCCAGTATGCATTGTCA
>JBDRHV010000069.1:0-9005 GCA_043816465.1 bacterium
CATCCCAAACAACAAAAAACACGTCAAGTCCAGTACATTTATCACACATTTTTCGAAAAGTGTGCCGAATTTTTCTCTTAGCGCTATTTCTCTGAACAGCATTTCCCTTATCAGCAGAGACAACGACACCAAACCTTGGAGGTTTTCCATCATTCCTATCGTGGATAATCATTTTCCCGTATTTTCCCTTCAGATGTCTCCCATGACGATGAGCTTGTTTGAAACTAGAGGAATTTTTAAGTCTGTTTTCTTTTGAAAGCATTATTTATTTCTGGCTTTTGGTTTCTTTTTGAGGACTCGAAACTCATCCGAAACAGTCAACATCTTTCGTCCTTTCGACATCCTCCTCTTAAGGACTCTTCTACCCCCCGGAGACTTCATTCTAGATCGAAATCCATGGACTTTTATTCTTCTTCTCTTTTTGGGTTGATAGGTTCTCTTTGGCATTTCGGATGGAGTTTATCATAAGTAAGCAGAATACTGCAATCAAGCGCAGTACACCGTAGTCTGTAACCAGTGTACAGTGTACAGAGTCCTGACTACTCCTCACTCCTGGAATTTCTCTCTATTCAAAATATAACAAGGTTTAAATGTGGATAACTTTTTGAATTAGCAATATAAAACACACATTCACTCAGAGACGTTTGATTAGTTATCCACAAGATGATACATTCCACTTGTCCCATTGTCATAGGATTTATCCCTTCTGCCCCAGATAAAAATATCAGGTAATTACAATAGAATCCAATAACATCGAAAACACAATAGGATCGGTACAACCGTCAATAAATACTGATGAGGTCTGGAAAATCGCACTTGAAAAGATCCAGATGAAAGTAACACCCCAAAACTTCTCTGCATGGTTCAAAAATACCGAATTGGCAAGTGTAGACAAAGGAATAGCCACAATTTCCTGTCCATCTAATTTTGCAAGGGAATGGCTAGACTCAAACCATCATCAATTGATAAAAAACCTTCTAGAGGAGATAACCAAATCCAAATTGGATATCGTTTTCGAAATTGACGGTTCAAACGGGGAAAAGGAAGAAAAAAGATATGAAAACACTATATCTAATCCAAACGAAGCTCCAATTTTTAACGTTCAATATACTCACGAGAATCTCGTTAATGATGCTAGAATTAAAGCAAACATAACTTCTATCTATACCTTCGAAGCGTTTATTGTAGGATCATGTAATAAACTCGCTCATGCTGCAGCAGAAGCAGTAGCAGATAACCTTGGTAGAGCATACAATCCTCTTTTCATTTATGGCGGAGTGGGGCTCGGGAAAACCCACCTTATGCACTCGATTGCAAACAGAGTACTTGAGAGAGATCCAAATAAAAAAATTCTATACTGTCCGAGTGAGAGTTTTCTCAATGACATGGTTGAATCAATAAGAAAAGACAGCACTACCGAATTTCGAAACACATACAGAAAACTCGACTTACTTATGATAGATGACATACAGTTCATCTCGAACTGGGACATGGCTCAAACAGAAATATTCCACACTTTCAATACTTTGTACCAAGCTGGAAAACAGATTATTCTGGCATCGGACAGACCACCAAAAGAAATAGATAAACTCACTGATAGACTCAGATCGAGATTTGAAGGAGGAATGGTGGCCGACATTTCTGCTCCAGACTATGAGACTAGGGTAGCAATAATCAAACAGAAAGCAGACGATAAAGGAATCTATCTTCCAGAATATATCTTAGACTTTGTTGCAAGAGAATTTGACAATAACATTCGAGAACTAGAAGGAGCACTTGTGAAGGTAGGAACCCATGTGAAAATTGGAGGAACAATCCCTACTCAGGAAGAAGTGGCAGTAATGCTCCAGATAGATGCAGCAAGCAAAAGAAGAAAAACCTCACCCAGGGATATTATTCGAAGTGTAAGTAAAGTGTTTGGAATTTCAGTAAAAGAACTTCGAAGCAAAAAGAGAAACGCAGAAATCGTAACCCCAAGACATATATGTATGTATCTTATGAGGAAAGAGCTCGATCTTCCACTTGAAAGAATAGCCAGAGAGTTGAACAGAAATGATCACACAACGGTATTAAATGCGATCGAAAGAATAGAGGAAAAGATAGAAGAGGACGACATACTTAAACGCAAAATGGAAAGTATCGAATTATGAAAAAAGAACTAATACCTCCAATTCAAGAATCCGATCTACCGTTTCCTTATAAGGAGGAACTACTCCTGAAGGAAGGGGTTAAATTAGGGAACCCGGAAAAGATCTTTCACGAAATATATGGGTTCGGCAAGGAAAAGAACGAACTGTCGGGGATATATGAGTCAGACTTTCCATTTATAAAGGCACACTCTTTCGACTTAATCCAACGTCACATAGAAGACTACGAACAAAATATCATCAGGATGCTCAAACTAGGAAAAAAGTCTAAATCCCTCGAAAATTGGAAATCGAGGGACATGGATAGAGCAAGCGAGCTTGCCCTCAAATGGCCAAACCCAAATTCCCAGACCCATTTCCTTTCATCGATCTCTCTATTTCTTCCCAAACTTGTTAAAATTAAACACCAAAATATTGTAGAGCTGGGAACAGGTACTGGCCTTTTCACATTGTCTATGGTTGACCAACTACTGAAAAACGGTCAAGACAGATTCACAATAATTAGCGGTGACATCAACGTCAGCTGCATAACTTACGCTTGGATAATGAAGCAGTTCTTCATATATCGGGATCTCGATATTCACTCTTATATATTCTCCCAGGAGAACCTCACGCTAGATATGATTGAATCAATAAGAAAAAGACACCTAAGGAGTATCATCTTTGTAGTGTCTCCTTTCTCAGATATGATGGACAGGATAGGGGATGAATGGGCAGACCTAGTAATATCGAACCACGCGACTTCCTACCAAAGTAACAAACTTTACAAAAAATTAATTGAAAAAATAAAAGAAATCCTTAAACCAAAGGGAATTTTTATTGAAGACAGCCTAAACAACTATAGAATGGGGGTAGAATCGAATAGATTGAAGAAGAGGGTAATACTTGGAAGAAACAGAATAAGAGGAAATTACGAACCTGAGTACACCATCGTTCAAAAAGAAAGGGATGTCCCGACAATAGTAGATATGAAAAGTCCTACTGTAGATAAAGCCTGCGACTGGATAAGGTCCATGACATTCAATCCCACATTTAAACCGGAACTCGAATTATTTCAAGAATCTTTAGGCAAAACACAGAAAACCCAGAGGGACCTGAACCCGGTAGCGCTTGACCACAAAAAAGAACACGAGTACGCAGGGAAAATCGGATTAAAAGAGGTCACCCCTAAAGAATTTATAACCGAAATTTTCATTTCTACAAAAATATTTCAAAAAGTTTGAGGTATCAACTATAATACTCGTAGACATATTAGCTAAAGCTGTCCCATGAGAATAGAAAATATTTCAATCATTGTTATCGGAGTACTGTCCCTCATACTCTCTCTATATACTTTTACGAGGGGAAAAAATAGAGCAGCAAGTAGACTATACTCATCCATCATCTTTTTTGCAGGACCAATTTGGTCTATTTCGATAGCAATGTTTCGAGAAAGCACAGATGTAGATCTAGCTCTCTTCTGGAATAAGTTAATTTACATTGTGGCAACAATAATTCCAGCACTTGTATTCACTTTTTCAAAACTTTTCCCTAAAAGGAAAAAAATTAATCCAGAACTACTGACTATTATATGCGTCAGCATGCTTTTTGTACTGTACGAATTACTTTTCACGGATAACTTCATCAAAGAGGTTATCATTAACAACACTGGCAATTCTATAGAAATAGGGTTTGCATATGTGATATGGCTGATATGGTTCTGCACTCTCATGCCACTTTCGATACTCGGAATGTTCCGCGAATACTTTACCCTAAAGGGACCTGCGAAAGAGCAAGCTAAGTACATTATCATCGGTGCTTCCTTCCCTATACTTGGCACTGCACCAACAAACGCAATACTTCCTTTACTAGGAATATATCAGTATATATGGATTGGTCCGTTTTTTCTCATGGCGATGAATACAATCGTAGCCTACGGTCTGACAAGGACACGCTTCATTTCAAGAAAAACTCTTGTAAAAGTAGTGTTAGAAAATTTGATATTTGGGGTTACTCTCTATCTTTCGTTTTACCTTATTGCCCATATCAACATTCTGTACACAGGAAATATTTTTAGCACAAACTCGTATTTGCTTGGCATATTGATAACTTTTTTTGCTTCACCTCTGTTATTAGGCTTAGTAAAAGGGCTGGACTACTTCATTTCCAGCACTGTTTTCAAAGAATCCATAAACCCGGTAGCAATTCGTGATGAGTTTTTAAGGAAAAGTGCCACTGAACTCGACATTGATAAAATATCCGATCTCTATCTTTCCACAATAAACAAAACATTCAAAATAGCCCAAGGGTCAGTGATAATGATAGATCCCATCAAGAAAGAGATGCTATTCCGGAAATCGAACAAAATGGAGCTTCCAGAGATGTCGGATCTTGTAACCCTCACTAAGTATTTCGAGTCACCTGAGAGAGAAACAGAGATTGTCATCCTTGAGGAGGAGCTTTTTCTACTTGGTGAAGACGAAGATTACTCAAATCCAAACGATAAAAGCGAGGTTTTGTCGATAATGAAATCTCATGGTATCCAGATGATCATACCAACTGCCAAAAGAATTCAGTACTCAGGACTGTTTATGCTAGGCGAATCAGGAGACAAAATAATTCCAAAAGTCGAGGAGTTGTCACTTATCCAGAGCATATCAAATAGTGCCTCTATTGCAATAGGAAGAGCACTTCTTTACAAAGAGGTAGAGTCATTCAACGAAACCCTGAAGGGGAAGATCAGTGACGCTACTACAAAACTTAAAGAGAAGAACGATCAACTTCAAAAACTATACGATGACCTCGAGTCCCTATACCAGAAAGAAAAGGACCTTATGGATGTTGCAGGACACGAGATAAGGACTCCGGCATCAATAATTAAGACAAATCTTTCGCTTCTTAGGGATCATCTGAAAAAGAAAGAAAAGAGTGGACTAGATGAAAAGACAAGAACATACATGAAGAGACTTACGGAAAGCACAGAGAGACAGATACAGATAATCAACTCATTCCTTGAAACAACAAGGATAGATAATGACCACTTCGTGCTTCAGATAGATACTTTCGACCTTGTTGAGCTGGTAGATGAGGCGGTAAAGGACTCTTTGCCGTTTGCTAAAGAAAAGAATCTTAAACTTATCTTTAACAAGCCCCAAAATAAGGTTCATGCGGATTTAGACAAAGTGAGGATAAGGGAGGTCCTCGACAATCTTATAGGTAATGCGATCAAATTCACCGAAAAGGGATATATTGAAGTATCAATCTCAAGCACAAAAGATAGTGCAAGGGTGGAAGTTAAGGATTCAGGAATAGGAATAGAAGAGAAAGACCAGGATAAATTATTTCTTAAATTCTCAAGAATCAACCCTTATGCGGGGGGAGGAGACAGTTCCCTTGTCAGGTCAGGTGGAACCGGGCTCGGACTGTATGTTTCCAAAAGTATTGTGGAAGAGCACGGAGGGAAAATCGGGGTCAAAAGTGAGAAGAACGAAGGCTCTACATTCTTTTTTGAGATACCTCTTTCAAGAAATAAAACCGTGTACAAAGGGTAGGAAAGTGTGGATATCTTTTCGTGAAAGTTTCCTTTTTCAATCAAGACCTTTTTAAAAAAATGTCGTATAAAACCCCGGACCTAAACTAATTGAAGAAGAGGACAAGTTTTGTGTAATCCACAAAACGACCCCAGGTTATCCAATAGTTATCCACAATTTTAGTCACATTGATTATTCTCGTCGTTAAAGTATTTTTTAATTAGAGAAGAGGAATGGATAATGCAAAAGATATTGAAACAAAGACATTTTTGCTCAAGAAAGCCAGCCAATAGATAATAGTTATACTTATCAACATCTTCCACCACCAAGAATATGCCTATAATACGATATGTGTGCTATCTTTCTGGACAATTCCACAGCCCCTACTATATACTAATACTGAATTAAAAAACTTACGTTATACAAATCTGCCCTAGATAACTTTGCGAGTAACTTTTATGAAGGTTAGCTGTAATCAATCGAGCCTCGCCAGGCAATTAGGTATTGTTGGAAGGCTAGTTAGTAACAAACCTGGACTTCCCATCTTAGCAAACGTTTTACTAGAAACAGAAGATAGCAAGCTCAAATTGTCAGCTACAGATCTTGAGATGGGTGTTCATACTTGGATAGGATCTGAGGTAAAAGAAGAAGGGACAATAACGATTCCAGCGAGAACTTTTTCCGAATTTATCAACTCACTGCCCTCGGAAAAAGTAGATCTGTCGCTGGACAAGCAGTTATTGAAAGTTACGACAAAGAACAACTCTGCCCAATTTAATACTTTACCATCGGATGACTTTCCTAAGATACCGTCAGTAGATGATGGAAAGTTATTGTTTACCGTTAAGCCTGAGGATATTCAGAATGCTGTAAATAAAGTTGCTATTGCCGCAGCCTCGGATGAATCCAGACCTGTTCTTACAGGTATTAAGCTTGAGGTTGATGGTAAGAATCTTACCCTAGTAGCTGTGGATGGCTTTAGGCTGGCCAGGCAGTTCATAGAATTGGAAAAGACGGTAGGAGATTCGATTGATCTTCTTATCCCGGCTAGGGCAATGCAGGAACTGGCAAGGATAATAGGCGACTTGTATGAGGACGGTGATTCCAAGAAAAAGGATTATGTCGAGTTTTATCTTCTCAAAGGAAAGAATCAGGTAATCTTTAGATACAAAGAGGTCGATCTTACTTCTAGGCTGATAGATGGTCAATTTCCAGAATATAAACAGATCATTCCTACCGGATATCAAACCAAGGTAGAAATGGATACCGGTGAATTTAAGAATTCTGTGAGGATTGTGAATATTTTTGCTAGAAGCATAATTGGAAACAAGGCAATAATAGAAGTTGATCCTGAAAAGTCAGAAATAAAGGTAGGTGCTGCTCTTGTCGAAGTCGGAGAAAACGAGAGTAATTTCGGAGCAAAAGTTGAGGGGGAAAAATTGAAGATAGGATTCAGTGCAAAATTCTTAAGCGATATGCTTTCGTGTTTTGATGGTGAATCCATGATTATGGAAAGTAGTAATTCTACCGCTCCTGGAGTTTTTAAATCAGACAAAGATGATAGCTATCTTCACATAATCATGCCGATGAGGATAGACTAGATTCTCTTTTCTTTTCGAAATTATTATTCATTTTGTATCCCACCCCGTAAACCGTTTGTATTTCGGATCCAAAATTGTTCGGGTTTTTGTATACGGAATCTTTTGGTGAATTAATCTTCTTTCTCAATTTTGTAATATGCACGTCGACGGTATTCGACGCTACCGGTTTCCTGTAGTCCCACACATGGTCCATTAGTTCGGATCTAGTAATACTTCTTCCGCCGTTCCTGATGAAGTATTCGAGCAGACTGTACTCCTTCCCTGAGACATCCAGCTTTTTCCTATCGTAGAAAGCTTGTCTCTTGTGAGGATCCAGTCGGAATTTTCCAAAAGTTAGATTGGAACCCAGAGAAACTCTTGGTCTTCGAAGGAGAGCTTGCATTCTAGCAAGTACTTCTTCTGGGGGAAATGGGTAGGATATACAGTCGTCTGCCCCACCGTTTAGGAAATTAATCCGATCTTCCCATGTACCTTTGTGGGTTATTCCTATAATGTAGGAAGACGGCTGAAGCTTTCTGACCCTTTTGCAAAGAGCTAAACTGTCATGACTGGAGAGATTTGTGTCAAGTATGAAAAAGTCGTGGGAGTGGTCATTTAACGGTCTGAGGGAAAGAGTGTCGCTCGTATAACAAAACGGAAGATATCCGTACGAGGACAGGGTTCTCTCGAGAATGAGGGAGATTGTGGGGGAGTCTTCGACAATGAAGACGTTCACCTTTATAGAGGTAAAAAATTATTTGGGACAGACGGAATCGTGCCATAGGCAGATTGGATTTTGGCTCGAAGCAGTAAAAGGGGAAATTTCTGGTAGAATTGTACCAGATGATTTGAATATCGTAAATAAGTATTTTGGGAGTTCCGTTGAGATTCATTCTTACTTCAATAGTTTTACTTGTATCAGATATCTCTCTCCTTTGGTATTTGGTTAATCTTGAGTATTTCTCACCTTTTAACTTCAAAGGAGATGTCGATAATTCGAACATTATTTTCTTTGTTTTTCTTCTGTCTTCTGCAATAGCTATTTCCGTAAGTCTCATAGAGTACTTGTTTGAATACTTTCTTTACTGTGGGAGAAAAGAATTTCCTAAATCTTTCAGGGCGATCAAGTTTGGGTTGGGATTTTTTGTAGCCAGTTTTGTTCTGTTAATTCTTCACATTTTTCATTTTCTAAACATTGGTATAGGTATCCTTGTGGCTGTATTTTTAATTATTGGTATAATCTTAATTAGATAACTTCTAAGGATATTATCATGGCAGATATTAAAAAAAATGAGAAAAAAGAAGTAGTTCAAAGGGAAGAGTTATACAAATGGTCTTCTCCAATGAGGATATTTCAGCAGTTAGATAAGAAAAAATTCTGGATGATATCTCTAGCCGTCTTGGCCTTGTTTGTTGTACTGGCGATTCTTGGCCATTACATTCTTATGATAGCCATTGCATCGGTGATGTTCCTTGTATATGTGCTCGGGACCGTACCGCCTGAGACCGTTAATCATGTGATTACCTCTCTTGGGGTGGAGTCCATGGACAAAAAGTATAATTGGGAAATTCTCTCATCATATTGGTTTTCGAAAAAGGACGATAAAAGAATCTTGAATATAGAGACAAAGTTTGCATTCCCAAGTAGATTGATCCTTTTGGTAGGTGAGGCTGATATGAAATCGATACATCCACTTCTGAAGGAAAGGCTCGTATACAAAGATCTTAGGGAACAGAAGGCCATGGAAAAGCTGTCAGAAGGGGAGTGG
>JBDRHV010000070.1:0-2693 GCA_043816465.1 bacterium
GCCAGCACTCCAATAATTGCCAATTCCGTCTACCACAACTCCCGGAACCATATTCAAAGATCCAAGCTCAGCCACATAACCATTACTCACTTCACCTCTAAACTTTTGAGCCCGCACTCGACCATTCTTCCCAAAATATCCCTTCTGAGTGGAATCAAAATTCAATTCTTTATTCGAATACAAATTATTGAAATGCAAGTACTCATGTGACAACCTCAAATTGGAATCAAAATAAACCACCAGATCGCCATCTTTTGCATCAAGACCCACGATAACCTGAGCACCCAAAACTGTAGCCAGCTGCAATCTATCAGCATTGGAATGTGGTCTTACATTACACAGCTTTGTAACTATAGCGTTATTCGTATCATTCTTTGTCAATTTCATTATGTTTTCTCCATAAAATCAATAATAGCTTGTCTAACATTATTCCTCGGCTGTTCTACTCCTGCTCCTGATGTTTCATGTAGCCTCCAACCCCGGCCGGTAACACTGTTCCTTAAAATTACCTTACCAGTATAAACTTTCCTGTCTGTGAGCCCCTGCAAGAAATCCAGCAACTCCGTATCTGTGTACTGTTTCATTTTTTCTCCTGCTATGGATTCAATCTTTTTTCTAATTTGGATACCTCACCATTAACTAGAATTTTCTCATCCTCATAAGGTGCGGCAATTCTTCGATACAACTCTAACAAAGCTGTAATAAGCACACCAAATACCACCGCAAGATTGATATACTTAAGACCTTTACGAAGTATCCACCGATGACATAAACTTGTAATTGTGTAATTCAACTCACCGGCTCCCATATCCTCAACATTAACATCCTTAAGCATTGGGTCAATTATCTTTCTTCCCACTTTATCAATGTACGGCATCATACAACCCTTTCATTTTGCTACCCATACTTTAACTGTTTGCTCCACTTGAACCACCTCAGCACACTCCACCATACCATCCTTGTCTCCGTCATATTCATAGGGAGATTCATCCTGCTGACCAAAGCCGGCTACAGAATAAGATGATATATAAAACTTATCCTCAAATTTAAACACCATTGTATGGTGAATAGACCAACGAGAAGTATCTACAATCTTATCCTCTATCTTTTCATAACCATCGGAACAATCATCATAAGCAATGTCTGCCAATACTTTTTTATTAATTTCATAATATCTCCTACTTAATATGTTCCTTTGGACATTGCAATTTTTTATACCAACATCCACATTCTCCTCTTATACAATAATTACATAAATAACAATCTACATCCATAACTTTCTTCAACTTCTTTTCCATCTTAATAACCCTACCTTGTAAGTTGACCATCTGGAACAATAGGTTCCATTTCTAAACCCCTAATCAAAGCAGTGATATAGGCCTGACGTTCTGTGAAGTCCGGAAAGGCTATCCGCAAGAAATAATCCTTAATCCCAATATCTCTTATCTCCTTCTTAGGAAATAATGTTAATCGGTCTAAAGTTCTTCGGGGTTTTTTATACCTTAATTTCTTCTTTTTATTCATGTATCCTCACTTTTTCTTGGAATACCATGTTCTCTACTGGGACCAACAAAAAAGTGAATCTGGATTCAAATCCACTTCCATTTACAATAGCCTCGAGGAGAATCGAACTCCTGTCTCCAGGATGAAAACCTGATATCCTAACCCCTAGACGACGAGGCCTCAATATCATATCCCCAAACTTTGAGCTCTTCTTAGCAACCTACTATACTGATCTATAAGTTCACCTATTGCCACTACTTTGGTTAAATCATGTACCACGGCACCATTCTTTATAATAAGATCGGCCCTCTCATAGTCCCCTTTCTCAGCTCTTCTACCGGCAGGCCCATATTGATTCTTTACAACCACACCATCCTCAATAACTAACTCTGACTGAGTAAATAATTTCTGATACTCTGCAACAGTCTTTATCCGATAGGCATCAATACAAAAAGGACAAATATTGTGAGATACAGTCTTAGATTCCACGGATATCTCTTTCAAATAGAAGCAGCGCTTCTTAACTGAATACCTCATTCCGTTACCCATACTGTCCTGGGCTGTTAAAGATTCCACGTAAAAACTGATGTCATCTTCAAATAAAATCTTAACCCGCTTAAATTTCTTGGATGCCGGCTGATCGACCGGATAACCATTTGCCGGGTTAAACCTATGTTTTGAGTAACCTGTATAAATCTTACTTTTATCCAACATTTCTTTTCCCCAATAATGTTTTCAAATTTTGAACATCCTGAACTGTCACATCCTCTATATGAATCTGCTCAACAATTTCTTGGACTGATCTTTCTTTCATCATCTTTTCAATTTGCTTTTTCGCAGCCAGCATCTTCTTACGACCTACAGGATTCCCAGTATGAATCCAAATCTTTGGTGGGATGTATGTGCCCTCAAATACTTTTCTCTCTATCCACTTGAGGACATCATACCCAGTTAAACCCATACCCAAATCATGGTCGAAACTCATTTCCTCTACCGTCTGCTCTTCAAGTAATTGAATAGCGTCTCCGAAGGTACGTACTGGCACCCAACCTTCTGGGGCTTTTCTTATGTCGTCTAAATAAAGTTTCATCTGTCCACCCTGCTACTTATTGTACACCCAATATATGATTGTTTCGTTACATCTTTTCCCATTTCCTTTTGATAAAGAAAATCTGCACTAAGTATATCTA
>JBDRHV010000071.1:0-8874 GCA_043816465.1 bacterium
CAATCCTAGTTTTTCTGCGTCATCAGCATTTGTTGCTATTTTGCCTGTCGCTTTACAAACTGGCTTTTCATCATGTGAATGGTCGACTTCGGGTACATGTCCTTGAATAAATATTGTAGAAACCTTGTCGCATTGTGTATCCTTTTCTGCTCTTAAGCCTGTATCCTTACAAACCTGACCTGAGACAATACCCGCAGGTCTAGTAAAACTTGCTGTCCCAAATTTCCCTATTACTCTCCCGAAGAATGAGTTAGCAATAGGAAGGGGTACGGTTGTGCTCCATCCTTGTCCAGCATTTCCAACAGTTATTTCGTTGTTATTGTTCCCAGTCCATACTCCAACGACAAGATTTGGGTAGTATAGAATTGCGGTAAGGTCTCTTGGACCATCGGTGGTACCGGTTTTTCCGCATAATACCTGATTTGTTGTTCTATAGTATTGGGGGAATATCCTACCTTGTCCTGCAAGATCACATAATGCCCAGTTCAACAGGTATATTTCCTTTTCATCCCATACCCTTGTTCCTCCTTCGTCTTCCCATTCGAAAAGTTTTTCACCTTTAGAGTCTTCGACTTTTAATATTGTAACAGTGTCGTGTTTAACCCCATTTTGTGCAAATACTCCAAAAGCTGCTGTGTGCTCGAGGAGTTTCATCTCAGCTGCTCCAAGTGTGATACTCAGTCCATAATTTACTGGGTCTGTAAGTGTAGTGATTCCTAGTGTCTCTGCAGTCTTCATAAATTCAGTTACACCACCGACAAGTTCAAGTGTGTAAAGTGCAGATATGTTTCTTGATTCTACAAGAGCTTGTCTTGCTAAAATAAGACCTGTGTACTTTCCATCCCAGTTTCTAGCTTTGTATCCAAAGTCCATTGGAATATCTGGTGTAAGTACAGCCGGACTGTATCCTTTGTGAAAAGCTGTAAGGTAGGTATATGGCTTTACGGATGATCCCATCTGCCTTAAAGCAGTGGTTACATTAACATTCCCATCTACAGTAGGGTCGGGATCTGCCCAATAATCATATGAACCTACCATGGAAATAACTTGTCCTGTTCTTGGGTCCATTACCACCATCCCTGCATTGTTTACGTTGTATGCGCTTCTGTATCTCTCTACCCCTGCTTTGATTTCTTCTTCAGCAATTTGTTGAAGGTCCCAATCGAGCGAGGTAGTAACCTTAAGTCCTCCTCTTTCTACTCTTTCTTGACCATATTCCTCAACAAGTTGTTGTTTTACAAAAAATACAAAGTGTGGGGCTTTTATATCTGTCCTCACTGGCTTGTAAGCGATTACTTCTTCTTTTGCATCATTAATCATATCTTCTGTAATATCAAACTCCTCTCCAAGCTTTTTTGATGTCTTTTTGATGTAGTCTCTCTTTTTGTACATTTGATCCAATACCCATTGTTGCCTATATGTTGCTTCTTCAGGGTTACTTCCAAATAGTGGGGAATAATAACTTGGTGCCTGGATTAAACCAGCGAGCATAGCACTTTCAGCGATAGTTAATTCACTAACGTCTTTTCCAAAATAAGCTTTAGATGCTGCTTGATAGCCATAATTTGTGCCGCCCAAGGCAACCTCATTCATGTACATCTGAAGAATTTCATCTTTTTCAAAGCTTTTTTCAAGCTGGATGGTAATAAGTATCTCTTTAAGCTTTCTCATAATAGTTCTCTCGTATGCAGCATCTCCCAGAAAATCGAATAACAATGTATTTCTTACAAGCTGTTGAGTTACTGTACTTGCTCCAGGTCCTGATAACCCTCCTGTAAGGTTCAAATAAGCAGCTCTAGCAAGACCAAGAAGATCAACACCTTTGTGGTCAAAAAACTCAGCGTCTTCTGCAGCTAAAAGTGCCCATTTCGTATGTTCTGGTACCTCATCAATTTCGAAGAATTCTCTATTGTATTCGCCGTATACTGTGTATAGAAGAGTTCCATCTTCTGGTCCGCTACTGTCATATATTTTGGTGCTCTGTGCTGATTCTCTGTCCAGAAGTTCGTCAGGATTTGGAAGGGATTTACTTACACTTGCAAGTGTTGCTCCGACAAAGATAATTCCGCCGATAAAGGTGATAATTGCTATACCGAGTAGTATCCCAAGTACCTTGTTTAGACCTTTTTTGAATTTAGTCTCTTTTTTGTTTGTTTTGAATAAAAATTTTGATTTCTTTAACGGACTATATTTTTTGATTCTTCGATACTTAAGCTTGCTCCTATTAATTCCTTTGGAGAATCTAGTCTTAGAAAACAGTGTCCTTTTTGTTTGGGCTCTTTTGAATGACATACTCAAGTCATTATATAAAAACATCAAGTAATAGTCTATCTTTACGAAATCACTATTTTGATTTAATTTATCCCTTTATGTAAGGGTTAATAAATGTTTGACATCGTTAAAATATATGTGATATTCTGAATAAGGTGATAAGTGGTGATAAGTGGTGAAATATATAAAAGATCTTTAAATAATAACAAAAAATGCTGGTAGGACTATTTACAAGTAAATTAGGTTCAAAACGAAGGATTTCTTTTCCTAAGAAATTTAGGGAGATATTGGGGGATAAATTGATTGTTACAAGGGGATATGAAGGATGTTTAGTTGTGGTTGATGAGTCGAGATGGAATGAAATAACTAAGGATGTAGTAGGTGGTACTTTCCTCGATAGAAAAGTGAGAGATTCAGGAAGATTTTTACTGGCAGGAGCTCATGAGGTTGAGTTGGACCTTCAGGGTAGATTTGTAATCCCTGAGGACCTTTTTGATTACGCAGAGCTATCAAATTCTGAAAAACAAGCGGTATTTTTAGGACTTGGTAACTGGGTGGAGGTATGGTCAATTAAAGAGTGGAGGGAACATGAAGAATATGTGAGAAGGAATGGTGAAGTTATTGTTCAGGAGTTGGCAGATAAGGTTGAAGGTACAAAATAGTAATGGAAATAATACATAAGCCTGTTCTTTTAAAAGAATCAATTGAAAATTTGAATATCAAGGAAGATGGTACATATGTAGATTGTACGTTGGGAGATGGTGGATACAGTCTTGAGATACTGAAAAAACTCAAAAAAGGTATCCTGTATAGCCTAGAGGTAGATGATGATTCGATAGAATTTGTGAAGGAAAAGTATAAAGAATTCCTTGGAGACAAATGGAAGATTATCAAATCAAATTTTTCTGATATTCAAAAATCACTAAATAACATCGGTATAGATGGTGCAGTTTTCGATTTGGGACTTTCATCAAGACAAATTGAGGCAAGTGGACGAGGTTTCTCTTTTATTCGGAGTGAAGATTTAGATATGAGGATGGATAAAGAATTGAATGTGAAAGCACAAGATTTATTGAAAGCACTGTCTGAGAAGGAACTTGAAAAATTATTCAGATTATATGGTGAAGAAAGATTTTCAAAGAGAATCGCTAGATCAATAAAGAGATGGACGAAAGAAAATACCGATCAACACATGACTACTGAAGATTTAGTAAAACTTATCCGCAGAGTCGTACCGGCAGGGTATCGAGATGGGTCGAAGCATCCTGCACGTAGAGTATTTCAAGCGTTGAGAATAGCAGTCAACGATGAGCAAAATACTTTGCGTGCAGGGTTGTCCTCGGCCCTATCGATGCTTAATAATAGAGGAAGGGTGGTGGTCGTATCATACCACTCTCTTGAGGATAGGATTGCTAAAAATCTTTTTAAAGAAGCAAATAATTCAGGTAATTACGAAGTAATTACATCAAAGCCTATTGTTCCTGGCGAAGAAGAAGTAAGGAACAATGTACGTGCTCGAAGTGCAAAACTAAGAGTAATTGAGAAAATTAAATAAGTATTTGACTGCCCATGAAGTTCGAAGCAATAAAAAGAAAAATGAAGAATAATTTAGGATCTCAAAAGAGACCTTCGAGTGTTTCTCTAATGAAGTTTTCTCTATCCTTGATTTTATTTTCAGCATTTTCATTTTGTCTGGTTCACTTGGTAGTATCTTCAATTCTTGAGCCAAGAGGAAAAGAATTAAGAACTCTTGAAGCTCAAAAGGATCAATTAATTGAGGAAAATAGAGTATTGCAGCAAGAAATTGCAAAACTAAGCTCTCTTTCCGTTGTTGTGGGAAGAGCCGAGAAAGATCTTGGTATGAATAAGGCAAATGATGTAATCTATATTAGTACACCTTCTGCGAGTGCTAATATCGATACAGCAAATTGATTATGACATTAAGACGAGCGAGAAAAAATGGAAACCATGTGTTCTCCCGATTGATTGAAAATTTTTCAGTTAGATATTTTCTTATCTCGATAGTTATTTTCAGTTTTTTTGTATTAGGATTGTTAGTTCAAATGTATAGGTGGCAGGTTGCCGGTCATGAAGGTTTTGTAGAAATGGCGGAAGTCTTGCATATATCCGACGAAAGGTTACCTTCTTCTAGAGGGACAATATATGCTGCAGATGGATCGGTATTAGCTGTAGACGAGCCTGTATGGGGTGTATATGCATCTTTGAGTACTGATGAAGTAGAAAGAGAGTTCTTTAGTGCTCAGCGGGATCAGTTTATCCTTACAGTATGTGATATTTTAGACCTTGAAGAGGAAGAAATTGACAAAGGCTTAAAGGAAGATTTTCGTTATGTCTTACTTAAACATGGAGTAAGTCCAGAGGATAAAAAAGCACTAGAAGATTCTGAAATATTCGGTTTGTATTATGAAGAAGAGGAAAGAAGAATTTATCCTGACGGTACACTGGCCTCCCATGTGCTTGGGTTTGTTGGTAAAGATGAGGATGCAAATGACATTGGTATGTACGGGCTTGAGGGTTATTATTCAGGTGATTTATTGGGTCAAGAAGGTTTTAAATATGAAGAGAAAGATTCTCTTGGAAATGTCATTCTTACCGGTGAATACGATCCAGTGATACCAAGACAGGGAAAAAATATCGTTTTAACAATTAGACCTGGGGTACAGAGGGAAGTAGAAAGAGTACTTGAAGAAGGGGTAAAGGAACATGAAGCAAAGAGTGGTTCTGCAATTATTATGGACCCTAGCACAGGTGAAATCATCGCTATGGCAACATACCCAAACTATGACCCAAACTATTACTGGAAAACGAGTGATCCTGAAACATATAAAAACAAAGCAATTTCAGATGTATATGAATATGGATCTGTTAATAAACCAATCACTCTCTCAATGGCGTTGGAGGAGGATAAGATAACCCCGAAATCGATTTGTAAAGACACGCAAGGATATATAGATGTATATGATTGGAGGATATACACATGGGATAAACTTCCAGACGGAAATCTTCTTCCTAAAGATATTTTGAGATTTTCTAATAATGTTTGCGCTGCGAAAGTTGGAATGATGGTTGGAATAGTGAGTTATTACAAGTATCTTAGGGAGTTTGGAATTGGTGATTTCATAGGTATCGGACTTGAAGATGAAGCTACAAGCTATTTGAGACCGTTGGAGGAATGGACAAAACTAGATGTAGCTACAGCTTCTTTTGGGCAGGCCATTTCCGCAACACCACTTCAGATAATATCTGCGATTTCTACCATAGCAAATAATGGGGTTAGAATGAGGCCATACATTGTAAGAAAGTTATATGATGATGATGAGACTATTGAAATCAAGCCTGAAGTAGCAAGTAATCCGATATCTGAAGAAACGGCAAAAGAGGTACAAGAGATGATGAGGACAGTCGTGACTGATGGTGAAGCAAAGTGGTGGTTCAATGTTGTGTCAAAATATAGTATTGCTGGAAAGACTGGTACTTCCCAAATTCCAAGACTCGACGGTCCAGGATATTATGAAGATAGATCAAATGTTACATTTGTTGGATTTTCACCGCAAAATGATGCTCAAATGATTATGTTGGTTAGGTTGGAGGAACCGAAATCACACACTCTTTCTGCATACACAGTGGTTCCTGTATGGATAGAAATGTTCCAAGCCGTCGCTTTAGAACTTGGGATTGCCCCCGTGGACTAAGAGAAGTAAAATTACATTATGAAACCAAGAAGACTTCTTTCGTCACTTCTAAAATTTTTGTCCAAATGGGCTATATCAAAGCATAAACTCAGAATAGCTGTTGTGGTAGGTACTTCAGGAACAAAGATAACAGCAGAGTTATTCGGAGAAATGTTAGCAAAAGATCATGTCGTGAGAAAGCAGTTAGAAGTTCCGTTTTGGGATTTTTCAATTCCTCTTGCGATTTTGGGTATCGATGACAAAATATATTCCTTCTGGGGTTGGTTTGATGTGATTATTGAGGCTCTAAAGGTCTTAATATTCGGCAGATCGAACCCTGGTTGGGTTGTTCTTCAAATGAATTCTCTTAAGAATGAAATAGTTGAGTATTGGTTGGAAATAGTGGTGCCGGATATTGCAATTATTTCAAATTA
Source organism: bacterium (assembly GCA_043816465.1). Classification (GTDB taxonomy): domain Bacteria; phylum Patescibacteriota; class Dojkabacteria; order SC72; family JAFGCJ01; genus JBDRHV01. The sequence continues at coordinate 6,398 of JBDRHV010000071.1, forward strand.
TAATGGAGAAATATTTCCAATCGAAGAAAAAGTAGCATTAGTAGCAAAGAAGATTGTGTGTATTTGTAGTGATAAAAATAATATTTCTATTGATAAAAAGAAGGTTTTGTCTATTGGAATGGATAAAAATTGTGATGTAATAGTAGAGAAATTTTGTCAAAACCAACATGGAACAAAGTTTATTATTAATTATCGAAGGAAAAAGCAAAGGTTTATTGCTGCTCAAACAGGAATTTTCATGAAGGAACCAATTTTATCTTCTATTGCTGGGCTGATTGTACTGGGAAAGGATTTGGAGGATATCTCTGATCGTTTGTTAAGGGCTGAAATTTCTATAGAAAGATTTATCCATGAGTGAAGAGGAACTAAGACAAGAGAAACTTCTTGTTAAGAAAGCAAAGCGAAATAACAAGGACTTCGGAGCGTTATATAGCAAGTATAGTACGAAAATACACAATTTTGTTCTTAAGAAGGTAAATAACGAACCTTTGGCAGCAGATTTAACATCAAGGGTGTTTGAAAAGGCTATGAATAATCTTGATTCTTATCAGTGGCAAGGGGTAAGTTTTGGAAGTTGGCTCTATAGAATTGCAAGGAATACGGTATACGATTACTACAGAACAAACAAGGCAAATCGAAGGGAAAATCTTGATGAGGAGATGATTGAAAGTGATGAGAATCCAGATGAAAATATTTTCAGGGATGAAAGAGAGCTTGCTCTCTATTCTGTAATTTCTCAGCTTAACAATAAAGATCAGTATTTGTTATACTATAAATACTTTGACGAGCTCGACAACAAGGAGATTGCTGATAGAACTGGTTTGTCTGAGCAAAATGTAGCAACAAAACTACATAGGATACGAAAAAAGATGGAGAAACTTCTGAAGGATAATATTAGTTTTTAGATCAATGTTAATAGATTTAGTGTCTGATTCAATATTTTATCTAGTGATATCTTTTTTGGTATCAGCAGCGATATCACCAATAGTTATCTCTCTTTTGTACAAACTTCATTTTACTGCAAGACATGTAGTCAATAAGGATAAAAAGAATAAAGAATTTATAAAAATTCACGGATGGAAATCAGGGACGCCTACCATGGGGGGAATTATATTCTTTATCACGGTACCTTTATTGAGTTGGCTAATTCTTCCACATACTGATACTTTGAAGGGTTTTGTTGTCGGATTATTAATTTTTGGACTAGTCGGTATTGCAGACGATTTATTTACGATGTACGCCAAGAGAAAAAACAAGTTAAGGGAGATACAGAATCATTTTCTTTTTAGAGTAATAAAGCTTACGATAATGTATGCGATATCTCTTGCATTTTCTTATATATTTTTCGTCAAGATTGGTACTGTTGGGTATACGAATGCGGATATTTTGGGATTTAGCGTTCCTGTTTTCTACAAATATCTAATCGCTGGACTTGTACTTCCAGTCGTCATTTATGCATTTGATATCTACGATGGAGCTGATGGTCTATCTTCAGGAACTTTGATTGTAAATACTTTAGGAATGGCTTCGTTGTTGTTACTTCTTGGGAGGTATGAGTTTGTACCTGCTTTATTCATGCTAACTGGCGGTTTGATTGTATTTCTGTATTTTAATATTCCTCCTGCAAGAGTATGGATGGGTGCACCAGGTGCTATGTCGATTGCTTTTGGACTATTCTATATTGCAATAGTAACAAAGACGATTGTTCCATTTTTCATCATCACTCTTGTTCAGTGGATAGATTTTTCCTCAAGCGTAATTCAGATATTTTCACTCAAATTTCTAAAGAAGAAAGTATTTAAAATAGCTCCTCTTCATCACTTATTTGAAGCTATTGGGTGGCCAGAGTATAAAGTGGTAATGAGATTTTGGCTTACTTCATTGGTGACAACAATAATTGGGGTTTGGGTTGGTCTAGCAATTCTCGCGTAAAAAATCTGGTAATATCCAGATTATGAGATATATTTTTTATTTAGGAAGTATGGTCTAGATGAGAAAGTAAAATATGAAGATATGGAAAAGTATTGCGAGGAAAATTTTGGAGAAAATGCGGGATATGCTTCACATTTTTTATTTGAGTATGCAAGAGAAGGGGGATTACTCTAGTTTTTTTACTACTTGAGCTGGATTTCCAATCACGACCGACTTTGATGGAATATCTGTCCTTACAACCGATCCGAAACCAACGACTGATCCTTCTCCAACTGTTACCCCTTTTAATATTGCTGACTTGCCTCCAATCCACACATTATCTTCGATTTCAATAGAATTTGAAGGAATTTCATCTTTACCAGGAAGGGGGTGGAATTCGGTATCAATTAATGATGTTGAGCCAAGAATGCAGTTTTTTCCAACGGTAATATCCTTTCGGGACTGAATCCACGCTCCATTTAATCTCGTGTTCTCACCGATTATTATGGTCGCGTCTTTGTCGAAAGTCTCAATAATGTTCTTCTCTGCATTTGTCCAAGCGTTCA
>JBDRHV010000072.1:0-3120 GCA_043816465.1 bacterium
GTAGTAGATGGAAAACTAAAATTCAACAATCAATCTACCCTTCATCTCCTAAAACATAAGGATAAATTTACACTAAAGGAAATCGGATATTTCTCCCCAGGATTTTCTCCTTCTAAAGAAATTAACACTGGAGAGGTGGGATACATTGCGACCGGACTCAAGGACATAAAACTCTTCACGGTAGGAGACACAATATCCGACAAGTCAGGCACATCCCCACTTGAGGGATATATAAATCCCAAATCCATGGTATTCGCGTCTCTCTTTCCCACAGAACCAGATCAGTACCCTGAATTCTCTGAAGCAATAAACAAACTAAGTATGAATGACGCTTCTCTCCAAGTGTCTCAGCAAAAATCAAACATCCTTGGATCAGGATTCAAATGTGGATTTCTAGGAATGCTCCATATGGAAATTATTCAAGAAAGACTAGATAGAGAATATGGAATATCTGTAATAATTACCTCCCCCTCTGTCGAATACCAAGTAGATCTGACAGATGGTGAGAAAATTCTTGTGCAAACATCCAGCGACTTTCCAGACCCAAGTAGGATTGCAAAAATCAGAGAGCCGTGGGTAGATATGGAGCTATTCACTCCTCAAGAATATATCGGGAATATGATGAAACTCTGCCAAAACTCAAGAGGAATATATCAAAACACAGAATACATAGGATCAGATAAAGATTTTTCTATTCAGTACGTCATTTTGAAATATCAAATGCCAATGATGACTTTAATCACTAACTTTTTTGACAGAGTAAAATCACTCTCTCACGGATATGCATCCCTAGATTACAAACCATCTGAATATAGAGCTTCCAATATTGTTAAAGTTGCGATACTTGTAAACAAAGACGAAATACCTGCACTCAGCTTCCTTTCTCACGTAGACTCAGCCCAATCGAAAGGGAGAAAAGTGTTGGAAATATTAAAGAATACTATTCCAAAACATCAATTCAGAATCTCTATTCAAGCAGCAATCGGAGGGAAAATAATCGCAAGAGAAGATATAAGTGCACTCAGGAAAGACGTGACTGAAAAGTTATATGGCGGTGACATTACACGAAAGAGAAAACTTCTTGAAAAACAAAAGAAGGGAAAGAAGAAGCTCAGAGAGATCGGTGGGATAAATATTCCCCAAAAAGCATTTCTTGCAGTAGTACAGTCATGAAGAAATTTCTGGTTTATTAATACCCTATTATTTTGTATTATGAATACGTGAATGCAGAAAAACCAGATACACAAACACTAGACAGCAAGGATGAAGATTTACCTATTGCTGACTCGAAAAAAAAAGAGACTAATCAAGAAATATTAGGAGCTCAATTCTTACACACAAAAGACCCTACCCTTCATACATCAACCCTAGTAGAACATGAGCAACAACGAAAAAAATTATCTGGTGAAAATGTAACCCAAAATCCAGCTGAAAAAATTAGTGATTGGCTACAGCTTATCAATCACACACATGCAGGCCACGGAGATGACCTAAGAGTAACAGAGCGTATAAAACAGTCATATTACGACACTCATGTTATCAAGCCAGAAGAATTTCCAGAAAGCTATTTCAATAATCAGAAAAGACTTCTAAGAGAACAAGGACATGGAAATGTAGAAATCACAGAAGAGATGAAAGCTCAATTAATTGATCCTGCAATTTCAGATCAAAAGACATCACTAGAAAAATGGGTTGAATATTTTTCCTCTTCAGATTCCGACACCTTTCCTATATGGGCAAAGTACTGGGCATTTAATGGCATGCTAAAACTCTCCAGCTATAACAAGGAAACCAAATCTTTTGGCAAAAGAGATAAAGGAACTGTTACTCCATTTCCAGATTTAAACAGAGAAGCTCTCGCTGTAGTAGTAGATTCAGTTATTAAAAAAGTTGGCAGAGAAGATTTTGAAGAAGAACTTAAAAAACCGGAGTTTCAGATATTACTAGAAGGAGCTAACTTCGGGAAATTGTATGCATATGCAATCGAAAAAGTAACTCCAACAGAAGAAAGGGAGCTAAAAATAACAAAAGGGAAATGGCTCAAATATCCACAAAATTTAGATTACATGCCACTTGTAAAATCAATACAAGGTCATGGTACAGGATGGTGTACTGCAGGAGAAGAAACTGCAAGAAAACAGCTAGAGCTTGGCAACTTTTATGTCTACTATTCCAATGACAAAAATGGAAATCCAGTTATTCCTCGTATCGCCATAAGAATGCAAGGAAATCAAATAGCGGAAGTGAGGGGTATTGCATATCAACAAAACATTGATCCATATATTGGAGATGTCGTTGAAAATAAACTTAAAGAATTCCCTGATGGAGATACTTATAAAAAGAAAGTCTCTGATATGAAATGGCTCACAGATATAGAGGCAAAGATTACCTCAGGAACTGATTTAACATTAGCTGACCTCAGATTTTTATACGAAATAGATTATGAAATTACCGGGTTTGGATATTCTAAGGACCCTCGAGTCAATGAAGTTCACCTGACAAGAGACCAAGAACTTGATTACTCTAAAATATTCAACTGTCAACCAGATCAAATATCAGTTTCCTGCAGAGATCTGAACAAAAATACATTAGTGCTAGCCACAGATATAAGTTCGAAAGATATTGATCATTACAACTGGAAAGAACTTCCAGGAGGATTAATTCATATCAGAGGATACTTGAACCTTGATAATAGTCAGATAAAAAAACTCCCAGAGGGATTAACCAGTATCGGAGGAAACTTGTACCTTGATAATAGTCAGATAACAAAACTCCCAGAGGAATTAACCAGTATCGGAGGAAACTTGTACCTTTATAATAGTCAGATAACAAAACTCCCAGAGGGATTAACCAGTATCGGAGGAAACTTGTACCTTGAGAATAGTCAGATAAAGGAACTTCCAATTAACATCGATACCATAGTAAAAGGAAAAATATATCGATAACTCAAATATAATGCATTTCTTGCCGTCGTCCAATCATGAAGATAAACAAAATAACAATAAACAACTTTAGACAATTTGAGAAAAAGGAACTTCTATTTGACGAAGATATCTCCATAATAGTCGGACCAAACGCGAAAGGTAAAAGTACAATCATTGAAGCTATACACATCATATC
>JBDRHV010000073.1:0-2129 GCA_043816465.1 bacterium
ACAAGACGCTGAGCAATTACACCATGGAGTACTGTCGATAACTGAACTCCCACTTGAGATTGCCGATCTCCTCCAAAAACAGAGATAATACGATCAAGTGCACCATAAGAAGAAGGTGTGTGTAATGTTGTTATAACAAGATGTCCTGTTTCAGCTGCGATAAGTGCTGTTTCTATCGTTTCTTTATCTCTCATCTCTCCAATACAGATTACATCAGGATCAAGACGCAATGTGTGTCTTAAACACTTAGAAAAAGAAAGTGCATCTGTTCCAATTTCTAACTGAACAACAATACTTCTCTTATTGGTATGCTCAAATTCAACAGGATCCTCAATGGAAACAATTTTAGATCTTCGAGATGAGTTTATAAAATCAATAAGATAGTTAAGAGTTGTCGTTTTTCCCATACCAGTTGGTCCTGTTATCACAATCAGACCTGAAGTTTTTTTCCCTAGCACTTCAAGAATTTCAGGCAATCCAAGCTTTTTCCTTGTTTGAATTTCAAGATTACAAAGGCGAATTGACAGTTCGGGAGTTCCAATTCTGTAATAAAACGAAATACGTATACGTCCGTTTTTTTCGTGATAGTATGATATACAAAGTTCTTTCTCTTTTTTGAATAAAGCAAGCTGCTCTTCTGTAAGAATTTTTTCTGTAAGATTTTTTAAATCTAACCGAGAAAGAGGTTCCCATTCAGAGGTAATAATATCTCCATTTATGCGATATACTGGGGGTAAATTGGCAACAAGATGAATATCTGAAGCATTTCCCTTTCTTCCAGCATTGAGAATTGCTGTAAACTGATTTAGAGATACATTATTTAAGCTATCCATTTGTAAATCTCCTCAGGAGTATTTGTAACGCACCCAAAAAACCACTTGGTATTGTTCCTGGAGCTTGTTGATAAAGAGCCTTGCTTGGATAAAGAACAAGAGCCTGATAAAAATGTTTTTTTGCCTGATCAAATTGTCCTAACTCCAAATATGCCTTTCCTGTAAGATACCAGCCCCAAGCACACTTTTCTGATTCGGCAATTGTCTTTTTGAAATATGAAAGTGCTAATGAATACTTTTTTAGCAAAAAATAGACTTCTCCAACCCACAGATTGACTTTGCCTGGAGTTTTTGATGGTAACTTGATAGCATGATGAAAGCACTGTTCTGAAATTGCAGGATTAAATCGCATCATTATCTCACCTCTTGCAAGCCACACAAGAGCAAACTCTCCCTTGTTTTTCATAGCGGAATCATTTAACATAAGTGCTTCTGATTGTCTTCCAATACGAAAATATGCAATTGATTTTAAAGAAAGAAGTCTTGGATTCTGAGGAAACTTTTCCATTGCCTTATTCACCCATACCTCGGCCTCAGTATATTCTTGAAATCGAAGAAGTGCAATAATTTGTCCAACCCAGGCATCAAGTGCAAGAGGATTTTCATTTAATGCGGCAGCATAGGTTTGAAGAGCTTTTTCATGATCTCCAAACATTTCATATTCTTCAGCTTTCTTTATATGATTTTTCTCTGTAGATTCTTTATAGGAGTAATCTTCTTTTGCTTTTGATTGCTCCAATGTATTATTTTTATCAACAAACTCAAGCCGACTAAACCTACTTTCCATCTTCTATCTCCTCTTGGAAAAATTTTCTATGCTCTAAGGGATAGTATACAGCATAAGGATATCCTAGTATTGAATTTTCATGTGTAGTATACACAGAAGTCCAAAGCTTTTCAATATATATATTGATGGTATTCTACTGCGATGTTGTGTGCTTTCTGAAGAAGAAGGTAATGGAATAAAAACATGATCTTCTGGTACAACAAACGTAAATGCCTTTTCAGGTAAGAACCAGCGAGAAGAATCTATCAACTTCATGGCAGTATCATTTATTGTTACGCTCTTTGGAGATACACATATCCGATCCCCAGCAATACCCCTTATTTTTCCTATTGCATCACCTATAGTATGAAGGTTGACATAAAGTCCTGGTATACTACATATATTGCGAGTTTTATTATTAAAAGCCACCCACTTCTCTTTCCAGTCTTCACTTTCCGTAATCTTTTTTCTTATTACCAAAATGACATCATGGCGAACGGCAATATTTTCAATGTTATCTCTTATTCTAA
>JBDRHV010000074.1:0-9494 GCA_043816465.1 bacterium
TCAAAGTTCAGTACAGGATAGGCAAATCTCAAAATAATTCCGAGAATAAATGCAAGTGTTAAGTTCGATAGTGGTCCAGCTAGGGATACAATGGCTTCCCCTAAATCAGGATTCTTGAAATTCTGGGTACTAATAGGTACAGGTTTACTCCATCCGATTTTGAAAAGTACCATGGCTATGACCCCGACAGGGTCGATATGAGCTAAAGGATTGAGAGTGAGTCTACCAAAAAATTTTGCAGTATTGTCCCCAAGCTTCGTGGCTGCAAGTGCATGAGCATACTCATGAATGCTTGATGCTAACAAGATCGAAGGAAGTGAAAAAATTATCCAGGCTGTTTGATTGATCATAAGAATTCTGCTAATATAACGACCGCAAATTGACTTATGTATTCTATCAATATGGCGAGAATATGTGAAATCTGTGAAAAAGGAACAGTGTACGGAAATAGGAAAAGGCATCATCATGCTGCAGGGTGGTTGTTCCGAGCACCAAGGTCTCCACGAACTTGGAAACCAAACTTGAGAAAAGCGAAAGTTACAAAGGATGGACTGACTAAAACGATGACCGTATGCATGCGATGTTATAAAAGACTCCATATGGAATAACTATTCTTTTGATTTCCCTTTTGAAGTGTTAAAATCCCGATGATGTTTGATTCAATCTGGAATTCTGTCACATTAGATATTGGAATGGATTTGGGTACAGCAAATACTCTTGTTCATGTCAGAGGAAAAGGAATTATGGTAAACGAACCTTCTGTTGTTGCTATTAACAAAAAGACAAAAGAAATATTAGCCATAGGGTCCGATGCAAGAAAGATGATAGGAAGAGCACCCTCAAACGTTTCAGTAATTCGACCTTTAAAGAATGGAGTGATTACTGATTTTGATACCACTCAAGCAATGATTAGGTACTTCATCCAAAGAGTTCATTCAATGTCAGCGAAATTTTTGAAAATTCCTCGACCTCGTATTGTTATCGGTGTTCCATCATCAGTAACAGAAGTCGAGAGACAGGCAGTGGTAGATGCTGCGAAAAGTGCAGGTGCAAGAAAGGTATATCTTGTCGAGGAATCACTAGCTGCTGCAGTAGGTTGTGATCTTCCGATTGAAGATGCTAGTGGAAGTATGATAGTAGATGTAGGTGGGGGTACCACAGATATTGCAGTTTTGTCTCTTGGTGGAATAGTAGTGGGTAAGACTCTTCAAATCGCAGGAGATCAGATGAGTCAGGACATCATCAATTATGTAAAACATAAGTACAACCTTCTGATTGGAGAGAGAAGTGCTGAGGATATAAAGATTTCTATTGGTTCTGCATATCCTCAAAAAGACGAAAAATCAGTAATTCTTCAAGGAAGAGATCTTCTCTCAGGGCTTCCAAAATCTATAGAAATTACAGGTGTTGAAGTAAGAGAGGCAATCTCAGGTTCACTTGCCCAGATAACTGAGGCAATAAAAGACGCTATAGAAGAAACCCCACCGGAATTGCTTACAGATTTATCCGTTGCGGGAGTCACAGTGGCTGGTGGTGGTGCTATGCTTCGAGGATTGGATAGCTTTTGGAAAGAAAAACTCAAACTTCCAATTATGGTGATTGATGATCCGATGACAGCAGTGGTTAGGGGTGCGGCAAAAATGTTTGATCGTGTTGATCTTCTAGAAAAGGCTCAATCTGCTTGGGATGAAATTATATAATAGAATAGTATGGATTTCGAAAATATCAAAAAAGTTGCATTAAACTGCGTTATTGGTGTCGCTATTTCATTATTTTTTTTGCTTATAAACGGACTCGGTGCATTTGGGTTTCTCTATGATTGGGGAAATTATATCTCAGAACCAATCAACTATGGGATTGGCCAGTTTACAGATGGAGTTAGAAATACAATATCTACAATACTTGAAATAAGCACTTTAAGAGAGAAAAACAGCACTCTGATTACTGAGAACGAGATGTTACTTTCCCAATTAGAGGAAGATTCTGAGTTGAAGCTTCAAAACGAGATATTGTTAGCACAGCTACAATCAGAGCCTACCAAAAATATGACCTTGTTACTAGCAAGGATATTAGGGATAGATTTAAAAGGAGTATCGGAGCATGTGGTAATCGATCTTGGTTCAGACGATGGAATAGAGGTTGGTGATGCTGTCGTAATAGGTGATATCCTAGTTGGTGAGGTGAGAGATGTATATAAATCAACATCAAGGGTAAGACTAGTAACGAATAGAAACAGCAATATAGTGGTCCTCGATAGAAATACTAGAGCAAAAGGTTTGGTAAGGGGTTCATTGGAAGGACTAGTGATGGAAGAAATACTTGAAAACGAGAATGTTAATACAGGAGATGTAATTATTGTATGGTCTGATAGTTATCCAACCAATTTGATAATTGGGACGGTAGATTCTGTCGAAGAAGATCAAACGTCTTCAACAAAGAAAGCAATATTGAGTCCTGGAGTTAGTCTTGAGAATCTAAATTATGTCTTTGTGGTCAAGGATGAGTAACTTTCTAAAAATAATGATAATTTCAGTTATTGGGGCACTCGCTAATGTGGCTCTTACGAGAGTTGGTTATATCAATTTGATTTGGATTTTTGTTGTTGTGTTATTGATGACAGAAAATGATGTTCTGGCAATCCCTGTGGCTATTTTAGGAGGGTTTTTGTTTGATGTGATGATACATAATAGTGTCGGTACAACGTCTTTGGCCATATTAATTGGAGTATTAGTGTTTCTACTTGCTAGGGCTGCTTTGTCTGGTGATAACATAATTTTTCAAATTTTTTCCATTGTTCTACTGTTTATTGGAGCATTTTCAAGTGAAGCGGTGATATCTATCCTTACTGAAGGAACCAAATATTCGTCTGTTGCGGATTTCTTATATTGGTGGAAATATGTAATAAGTCACTCTGTTCTCGTTTGGTTATTTACTTCTGCACTAGGTGGAATAAGAGGAGTAATAAATTCAGAAAAGAAGATTAGAATAAAGTAGATGCCAGGAAAAGCTATTCAAAAAAATGTAAAATGGCTTGATACAAATTCTGTAAAGGGTCAATATTTAGGAAATGAAAGGCCAGAGGAGAAATCAGATTGGATTTCATTGTATTTGTATCTTCTTTCGGTGTTTGCACTCGGACTAATTTCTGTATCAGTGATCAATCTTCAACTCGTACATGGAAGAGAATATCAAAGTAGATCCGAAAGGAACAGACTAGAGGAACATGTCGTTCAGCCTGATCGAGGCATAATCTATGATAGAAATGGTACTAAAGTAACCTCAAACACCCCTTCATTCAATGTGATTCTTAATCCGTTAGATATTGATGAAGGGAAGCTTGATGACGTCATTTCAACACTTTCAGAGATAACCGGAGAATCTGAGGATGATTTGATGTCCCAATATAATGAAGCCATAAAGATTGATTCTATGACCCAGAAAATCATTATGGCTCAGGATATCGAAAGAGATAATGTTCTAGAGATACGTTCTCTCAGTGACGATTTGCCTGGTGTCTGGATAGATTATTCATCAAAAAGAAATTATCTATTTTCGGATGTTTATTCCCATGTTATTGGGTATACCGGTGAGGCGGATGAAAATGCTTTGGATAATGATGCAGATCTTGATTTGGGGGATATTGTTGGTATAGAGGGGGTTGAGGCATATTATGACGATTTCTTGAGAGGAGATAAGGGAAAGAGAATAGTTGAGATAGATGCTTCACAAAGGGTGGTGGCAGAATATGTAAACGAGGGAAGTGCACCAGTATCGGGAGATAGTCTCTCCCTAACGATAGACAATGAATCTCAACAGAAGTGGTACCAGATACTTAAGGCAGGAATGAAAAAATATGAAGCAAAGGGAGCTGTTGCGATATTAGAGGATGTGAATACTGGTGAAATCTGGTCAGCAGTAAGTCTTCCTTCGTATGATAACAATCTGTTTGTTGGAGGTATTTCCACATCGGATTATCTAAAATTGAGTTCAGATGCCGGTTTACCTTTATTTAACAGGATAATCGCAGCACAAGAGCCCCCAGGTTCTATGTTTAAACCTATCGTAGCTTCTGCAGCACTTCAGGAAAAGGCAATAACAAAAGACACAGTGTTTGTAAGTAGTGGAGTCATATACCTCGGGATAGGTACAGACTATCCTTTCCAGGAATATCATCAAAAAGTATATGGACCGTTGGATTTCATTGGTGGTTTGGCAAAATCGAGTAATATATATTTTTGTAAAACAATGCTTGAACTTGGTATTGAGAATTTTGTTCCATACGCTGAATTCTTCGGAATAGGATCCAAGACAGGGATAGATTTGTATGGGGAAATGGAGGGTAGATTACCTTCGCCTGAAAACAAGATTGCACTTGCGGCTGTGAGTCCATGGCTAGAACCTATATGGTATGACGAAGGAGATTCGTGCAATTCTGCAATAGGTCAGGGTATTACCTCTGTTACACCATTACAGGTTGTTAATTGGGTAGCTACTATAGCAAATGGTGGGAAAGTAATGTGGCCACATCTTGCGTATAAATGGGAAAATGATGATACAGGAAAGAGTCGTGAAGTAGAATCAAAAGTAGAAAGATCTGGAATGGTGGATGACAGCAATCTCGAACTTGTTCGAGAGGGGATGAGAGCAAGTACATACGGTCCTCAAAGCGTTATCGTTCCACTTAGAGATGCAAAAATTCCTATAGCAGGGAAAACGGGGACGGCGGAGTTCGGAGTGCAGGATAAAGAGGGATATTATACAAGTACACACGCATGGGTTTCTGGATTTTTTCCTTATGATGATCCTCAATTTAGTTTTGTTGTTTTTCTTGAGGGGGGTGGAGAAAGTAACAATGCGGCCCAACTTGCTAGGGAGTTTATTGATTGGTTTGTGGATTCTGGTAAACTGAATGAGTGATTCTTGACAAGGTTCGGGTATTAGATGTATTTTGAGCCAGTCAGTAAATTAAAAAATTTGGTATTTTGAAGCTAGTAGTAGTTGAATCTCCCGCAAAAGCAAAGACAATTAATCGTTACTTAGGTAAAGATTTTTCTGTGGAAGCCACGATGGGTCATATCAAGGACCTTCCCAAAAGTGGTCTGAATGTAGATGTTGAAAAGAATTACGAAGCAAATTACAAGACGATTGAAGGTAAAGAAAAGGTAATCAGAAAGCTGAAAAAGTCTTTACCATCCAATGATAAGGATGTATTTCTTGCGCTTGACCCTGATAGAGAGGGAGAGGCTATTGCTGCGCATGTAGCAGAGGTACTCAAGCTAAAGGATCCAAACAGAGTCGTTTTTCACGAGATCACTGAGCAGGCTATTATGTCTGCAATGGAAAATCCACAGAAAATCAATGAGAATCTTGTGGATGCACAGAAGGCAAGAAGAATTCTAGATAGGTTGGTTGGATATAAGTTATCAGGGTTGCTATGGAAAAAGATTTGGTATGGACTTTCTGCAGGAAGGGTACAGTCTGTAGCGACAAGGCTTATTGTGGAGAGAGAAAGGGAGATACAAGCCTTTAAAGCTGATGAATATTGGGAAGTAATGGCAGATCTTTCAAAGGAAAAGACTGAATTTCAGGCCATGCTTGAGAAGAAAAATGAAAAGAAATACCTTCCAGAGAGTAAAAAAGAGACTGATGACTTATTGGCAAAACTTAAAAAGGCAAAATGGGTTGTTTCCGATTATTCAAAGTCCGAAAAAAGTCAGAATCCTCCTGCACCTTTCACTACATCAACACTTCAACAATCTGCAAATAACCTGCTTGGTTATGGAGCTAAAAAGACTATGCAGGTTGCACAGCAGTTGTATCAAGGAGTGAGGATAAAGGGCGAAGGGAATGTTGGTTTGATAACATACATGAGAACTGATTCTGTGATTTTATCAAAACAATCGATTGACTCAATCAGAGGTTTTGTTTCCAAGAATTATGGAAAGGAATACATTCCAGATCAACCAAGGGCGTATAAAACTAAAAGTAAATTAGCACAAGAGGCACATGAAGCAATAAGGCCGACCCATTTCGATCTAGATCCTGAGACGATAAAAGATTCATTGAAACCGGATCAGTATAAACTATACAAAATAATTTGGGATAGGGCTCTATCAAGTCAAATGTCACCAATGAGATACTATGCCATTGATCTTGATGTTGATGCTGTTGTTTCAGAGAAAGAAAAGTATTTATTTGACGTGGACGAAAAACAAATGATTTTTGAGGGGTATTCTAAGCTTTGGAAGCTAATAATGTTTAAAGATGCAGAGAATCCAGATAGGTTTGAAAACTTTGCGAAAGGAGACCCTTTGAAGCTTAATAACATCGAAACAGAGCAGAAATTTACAAAACCAAGGGCAAGATATACGGAGGCTACCCTTGTGAAGGCACTTGAAAAGTATGGAATTGGAAGACCTTCGACCTATGCAACAATCATTTCCACTGTTCAGGCAAGAGGATACGTGGATAGAGACGGAAGATACCTTTTTCCCACGGATACAGGCTTTGTGGTCAATGATTTTCTTGTAGACCATTTTCCAGATATCGTGGACTTTGACTTCACGTCTGGGGTTGAAGATGATTTGGATCTTATTGCTCTGGGTGAGAAAGATTGGGTACCTGTGGTTGATAAGGTTTACAAACCCTTGATTAAGGATATTGATAAAAAAGAAAAAAGCATTGATAAGAAGGATATCGTGATTCTTGGAAATTCAAAAGAAAAATGTCCTGAATGTGGAGGGAAGATGGTAATCAGGCTTGGAAGAAACGGAAAATTCCTTAGTTGTGCAAAGTTTCCAGAATGTAAAGGAATTCTCTCTCTTGCAAGTGAAAACGGAGAAGAATTAGACATGTCAAAATACAAAAAGGCCGAAAAGTGTGATAAATGTGGTGCAAATATGGTACTTAAAACTGGCAAATTTGGTCAATTCTTGGCATGTGAGAAGTATCCAGACTGCAAGAATACGAAGCCTCTCCTTCTAAAAGAAAAATGTCCTGACTGTGGAAGTAACCTTGTAGAAAAGAAAGGCAAGTGGGGTAAGACGTTTATTGGATGTAATGGATATCCAAAGTGTAAGTATATAAAAAAGACAAAACCTGAAGACAATAAAGAAGAGGACGAATAATTACCCAGGTTTTTTAATCATTTTTTCATAATTGTTAGTTAACATAGTTTATTAATGGCAAAGAGTATGCCTAGAGAAAAGTTGGATAGATATGGAATTTCTGGGATGACAGATCTTGATCTGATAGCAATAATACTTGGTTCTGGCAATAGAAAATATGACTATATGATGCTTGCGAAAAAAGTATTTAATGTGATCTCTATTGAAGAAAAGATGAGGTCTCCAATAAGAAAGAGGTTACTTAGTATTTCTGGGATAGGAAGAGTAAAAGCTATGCAAATAGAATGCTGTTTGGAGCTTGGGAAAAGGCTGTATTCTACCGATAATTCTGTAGTAATTCGTTGCAGAGATGATGTAGAACGAATTGTTAACTATCTAAAAAATAAGAAACAAGAATATGCAGTGGTCCTATATCTTGATGCTAGGAACCGACTTTTGAAAAGGAAGACTCTAGCGATTGGATCGGCAAATATGCTTGTTGTAGAACCAAGAGAAGTATTTGAATATGCTTTGAAATACCATGCTGTGTCTATTATCCTTGTCCATAATCATCCCTCCGGAGACAACCGAGCGAGTAGGGCAGATAAAGAATTCACTCAAAGAGTCGTAAAAGCGGGGAAAATACTTGGAATTCAGGTTCTTGATCACGTTGTTATTTAAGATTTTCGTATATTGGAAATCTCTTAGTAAGTTTGTGTACCTGCTTCTTTACCTTCATAACAACATCATTTTTGCTTGCAAGTTCCTTTATTTCATCGGTCTTGCTGTCCTCTTCTATTCCTTTTACAGAAAGAACTTCGTTGATATATTGAGCTATTTTAATCATCTCACTTTCTTTCATTCCTCTTGTGGTAACTGATGGTGTGCCCATTCTGAGACCGGATGGCCTCCAGGGGGTGCTATCTTCATCAAAAGGAATAGTATTCTTATTTACAATAATATCTGCAGCTTCCAGAAGGAGTGCCGCGATATGTCCGTCCTTCTGTTTACCTCTAACGTCTATAAGAAAAAGATGTTTATCTGTACCACCGGTGACAACATTATATCCAAGCTTAATTAGTTCTTCAGATAATTTCTGTGCGTTCTTCACTATTTGTCTTGTATATTCCTTGAATTCAGGTTTCATTGCTTCTTCGAGAGCGACTGCAATACCGGCGATAGAGTTTATCATTGGACCACCTTGAAGTCCTGGAAATACTGAACGATCTAATTCATCAGCAAATTCTTTTCTGCAAAAAACAAGGGCACCTATTGGACCCCTTAGTGTTTTGCGAGAGGTCATGGTTACAAAGTCGGCATATGGGAATGGAGAGGGGTGAGATTCTCCCGCAATCAGGCCTGCCTCATGAGCAACATCTGCCAAGTAGTATGCTCCGACATTATGAGCTAATTCTGATAACTTTTTGTGATCGATGGTCCTTGAGTATGCTGTCCCTCCCGAAATCAGCACCTTAGGTTTGTACTCATTTACTCTTTTTTCTACCTCGTTGTAATCAAAAGTATGAGTCTTTTCGGATACATAGTAATAATCTGTCTGATATACCTTGGAAGTGAAACTAACCTTTTTACCATCGGGTAATTTCCATCCGTGACTTAGGTGTCCACCGTGTGGTAAATACATTCCCATGATCTTTTCACCTGGTTCTAGTACTGAGTTGTAGACTGCAAGATTTGCAACACTACCTGTTACGGATTGCACGTTGACGTGCCATTTGTTTGGATCCAATTTGAACAACTTAAGTGCACGTTCCTTACAAATATTTTCCACCACGTCTATGTTCATATTCCCTTGGTAGTATCTTTTACCAGCTTGCCCTTCGGCGTATTTATTCATGAGTACAGATCCGACGGCTTTCATTACTTCTGGGCTGGTGTAGTTTTCAGAAGGGATAAGCTTAAGTTGTTTTTGTTGGTATTCTAGTTCTTTTGAGATGATTTCGTTTATATTCATTAATGACAATACTATCACGTATTGAAATTTATCAAAACTCTTATTTGAGATACCTTTGCTCTATCTAGTATAGATATTAATGAACCCTTGTTATTCAAGTAAATTCAGGTTGCATCTAGCAAGAATAATACGTTCAGGTAATATTTATAGAATGTTGTATTCGGCTGATGAAAAGAAAATACTATCAAAATATTTCACAAACTTATCGAGTAATGTATTTGCTGTTATCAACCTTCCGGAAGTGATTAAAGGAACATTATTTTCAAGATATTCTAGATCATCAAAAGATGTCAGAAAGCTGTTTCTTGATGAGTTTATTCAGAATGATCAAGTAAAAGATATGATCAAAACGGACAAAAAGACTGATTCAGAATTGAATGTAAAAAGGGCTGAGGATTTTTATGACAGAATACTTA
>JBDRHV010000075.1:0-5791 GCA_043816465.1 bacterium
GTGCTTATCTCTTTGACCGGCACAGCCGAAGACGACTATCAATTTACCTTTTGTATCTTTCTTCACGGAACTTAACGCGTTTTGTAAAGCATTTGGAGTATGTGCAAAATCAACAATTACTCTATATGGTTCAGTTTGAAGTATCTGCATTCTTCCCTCTACTGTCTCGTAACTAGATAAGGCTTTAGCAGAATTATGAGGATCTACATCAAGAAGAAAACAGGCCGAAATTGCAGCAAGTGAATTACTAATATTGTAATCTCCAATGAGATCAAGCTCAACTTTCACATTTCTAATACTCGTATTATCAAAATTTAAACCTAGATTATAGGAAAGTCCAGATCCTGAAACCAAATCAATCATCCAAGCAGCTCTCCTCTCTTGCTCAAGATTTTCCTGAGAGTAGCAAACGAAATTACTCGTAAGCTTGGACAAACCATCATATGACTTATCATCTATATTCAAAACAGCAATTCCTTCCTTTTTAAGATGTCTAGTAATTAACTTCGATTTTGCTTTAAAGAGATTTTCCCATGTACCATGATAATCCAGGTGCTCATTTGTGATATTTGTATATACAACCACATCAAACTGTACACCAGCCAATCGTCCCATAGATAACCCATGAGAAGTAGCCTCTATAATCACATGTGTACATTTTTCTTCTTCAACTTTTATTAACAGTTTGTATAAATCTTGTGGAGCAGGGCTTGTCACATGAAAACCCGTATCAATTTCCTCATCTCCAATTTTCGCGTTCACGGTAGATATTAATGCAGGTTTAAACCCCTGATCTTTGAGAATATGGTAGATCATTGTCGCCGTCGTGGTTTTCCCATCTGTACCTGTCACTCCAATATACTTCATCTTTGAATAATCCAATTTGTAGAGTGGGGCAATTTCAGATTTTTCAAAGGCATCCTTTATTGTCTTATTCATTTCTCCAGATTCGTAATCGGAAATCAAATGTTCATTTAATTCACCAACTTCCACAGGAGTGATTTTACGGTTCATTTTTTTCAATTTCTCTTTGATTTCATCAGAAAGAGCATTTGTGTAAATATAAATATCAGTGTTTTTTGGGAAAGGTTCAACAGGGTTTCTTTTTTCAATCTTTATACCAAGTTTTTTTAATGCGAGAACTCTTTCATTCTCTGAAATATTAAAACCTGATACTTCAGCACCAAGTAGATGAAAGAATTTAGCAAGGTAAAACATTCCCTCACCACCTATTCCCACTCCAATTATTTTTTTAACGTTTGAATAATCAATCACTTCAAACTTTTCACAATTTTATTATACTGAGCGCCTCTATCAAACTCATTCTCAAACATATTAAAGCTTGAACCTCCTGGAAGAAGAATCACCATATCTCCTTCTTCTGCAATCTCATAAGCTCTTTCAATCGCCGTTCTAAAGTTATTAAAATACTTATCTATCTTAATTTCACTATTTTGGAATTCCTCAAACAACTTCTCAGAGGCAGTTCCTTCCAAAAGAACTATAGCCTTAACATATTTTTCAACATCTTCTTTAATTATCGAAAAATCAAAACCTTTATCAACTCCACCTGATATCATTACAATTTTCTGTTTATTTCTCGGTCCGAATCTTTCTAAAGCAGCGATTATAGCTTCGACAGAAGTAGCCGTCGTGTCGTTATAGAATTTAATGCCATTTAACTCTCGAACAAATTCTTCTCTTCCCTCAATACCTTTAAAACTGTTAACAACCTTTAAAATATTCTCAATACTCACTCCAAACCTATGGGTTAGTGAGACAGCAGCAGTAAGGTTATATACATTGTGCTCACCCTCAAGAGGGCTATTTTTTAAACTCAATAATTTTCTTCCCTCAAAATGAACATCAAGATTATTATCAGTGTAATAATTTGCCTTGTCGCTTTTTAATGAAAATGTAACAACCTCAGAAGGGACATCTTTGATAAAACCCCTTGTTATATCATTATCAATATTTAGAACAGTAAAGCCGATTGGACTTTGGTTAAGAAAAATATTTCTCTTGGCATTTACATAATAATCCATATTTTCATGCCAATCCAGATGGTCAGTGTACATGTTTGTGACGAGACAATATTCAGGGGAGAGCTTCTCTTTTCCCATTTGATCCAGATGAAAACTTGAAATCTCAAGCACTCCAATGTTGTCTTTATTTAATTCTGGAAGAATCCGCATTACACTTTTACCAATATTTCCCCCCAGAAATACACGTTCTCCAAAATGTTCTTTCATCATTTCATATATAAGGGTAGTAGTTGTAGATTTTCCCCTGGTACCGGTAATCCCTATAATTGGACAAGGTTTCAAATGCAGAAAAAGACTTATTTCCATCTCTACATCCTTATTGAGAGATTCTACATATTTTAGAAGCTCCGTTCCTGGTTTAGCAGCAGGACTCCGAATTATCAAGTCAGCATTTTCAAAATCTTCTTTCTTGTGCTCACCAAACACGTAATGAATTTTGTCCCCATATTTTTTAAGCTTCTTTAGGGTGGGGGAAAGCTGCTCTTTTGTCTTTGTATCAGTAGCAGTTACATTTGCTCCTTGTCTTACAAAAAAATCTACAACCCCAAGTCCACCATCGTTTAATCCTAAACCCCAAACCAATACTTTTTTACCTTTGTACTGAGGAAATTCCATATCTATTATCTTACACTTAATCTTCCCATTTCACATCTGCACCCAATTCCACAAGCCTTTCCACAAACTCAGGGTGAGCTCTTTTGATCGTATCTGCATTATTAACCCTGCTCTCACCTTTTATCGATTGTGCAATCATAAACAAAGCAACAGTCGCTCTGATAATATCGGGCCCTTCGACTTCTGCTGGAACAAGCTTTCTTCCTCCCCAAATTATCACCCTATGTGGATCGCAGAGAATTGCCTTTACTCCAAATTTGATTAATTCAGGAATCCAAAGGTTTGCACCCTCGAAGACCTTATTCCAAAACATAATTTCTCCTTTTGATTTCGTAGACAAAGCCATAAATAAGGGAAGAAGATCTGTTGACACATAAGGCCATGGTGCAGCTTCTATTTTTGGCAGCATATTCTTTGTGAATGGCTCCTCAATAACCAACTTTTGATTTTCCTCAACAATTGCTAATCCGTTTTCAAACTTCACATCAACTCCAAGCTTCTTGAACGTCTTTATTATCAAAGAGTAGTTATCAGGAAGAACATTTTTCACTTCAATTCTTCCTCCTGTCATAGCTCCAAGTGCCAAGAAAGTGGTAACCTCATGATAATCTGATTCAATTTTATATTCGAATCCTTTAAGTGTATCAACTCCTTCGACTGAGAGAGAACTCGTTCCTATTCCTTCTACATTAGCTCCCATGAGATTAAGAACTTTGCACAATTCCTGAACATGTGGTTCACTTGCGGCATTTGTTAGAACTGATTTTCCAGTCGCAATAGATGCAGCCATAGCAAACGCTTCAGTCGTTGTAACACTCATATAATCTAACCATAAATTACCGTTTTTAAAACCATCAGTGCCATCAATCTCAATATTCCCATTTTCAAATTTCACCCCTAAACCCAATGCTTTTAGTACTTCGAGATGAGGGTCGATTTCCCTTATTCCAAGGGTACATCCACCAATTTTTGTACTCCAATTTAATTTTTTCAATCGATAGACAAGTGGAGCAATAAGAAGAATTGTACCTCTCATATTTGCTGGGAATTTACCATCAAACTGGTCTAGCGAAATCTCATCATTTTTGATCTTCACAACCTTGTTTTTCTTATCCCAATCGATCTTAGAACCGAGCTCTTTCATTGTTTCGATAAGCAAATTCACATCCACCAGGTCAGGAAAATTTCTTAATACCACTTCTTCTTTTGTGAGCATGGTAGCTGCAATAATAGGTAGGGTCGAATTCTTATTCCCAGATGGGACCACAGACCCGGATAGCTTATTTCCACCATTTATTATTAAATCTGCCATTTAAATATGACTAATATTAATCAAGAAGGAAAACGTATCATGATAACAATTATTACACCTTAAACAATGTATTAAAGTTATTATCTACGATTTCCCAAAGTCTATTTGTCGATAGCTTCTTCTTCTTGGCAATATAACGAGCAACAGCATCTACCATATATGGCTCCGATGTCCCATTTTC
This sequence comes from bacterium, assembly GCA_043816465.1. GTDB lineage: Bacteria > Patescibacteriota > Dojkabacteria > SC72 > JAFGCJ01 > JBDRHV01. The sequence continues at coordinate 4,154 of JBDRHV010000075.1, forward strand.
TCTATATTCACTCGGCACAAGTAGAGGAGCATCCGTCTCTAACAATATTCTGTCATTGGGTACTTTGTCTAGTATTTGTCGAACATTATCCGCATTTTTAAACATCACAATTGGATTAAAGGAAACATAAAACCCAAGATTCAATATTTCTTCCAAGTATGACAAAGAACCCGTATAACTATGGAATACCCCTTTTACAGAACTGTTGCACTGGCAAGAGATAACTTTAAGTATGTCAGATTCGCAATGTTTATCACTGTTTACATCCCTGCAATGCAGAATAACTGGTAATTTCTTTTTCATAGCCAGATCAAGCTGCTTTTTCAAGAGATATTGCTGAAGTTGATATATTGATTCTGGTTTTTCACAGTTGTTACTCTTTACCCAATAGTAATCAAGACCAATTTCACCTACTGCAATTACTTTTTTATGATTATCAACTATATTTTCTATACGGGAAATGTTCTCATCTATCCATTTTTCATTAATACACTGTTTGTAATCCTCACAACCGGGAATAACAAGCTCAGGATGAAACCCAACGGCAGAATATACCTGTTCATATTCCATAGATATTTCGATCTCTCTATTTGCGGTTTCAATATCCACACCACAACTGAGTATCTTATCCCCACCTTTATCAACAAATCTTTTCATGACACCCTCAATATCGGAAGAAAGAGGGTCCATGTGTAGATGTGCATGCGAATCAATCATGTCTAGATTATAACAGGTGGTGGAGACTGAGACTGGGACTGTCCCAGACTGAAGACTCTAGACCCATAGTCCTATTGTGATATATAATCATCTAGAGGAGATTAAAAATCTCTTCAAAACCTTTGAGGGGAAACTCCAAGACATCGGAGTTTCTCCAAAAATACAACTAGCTAAACAAAAAAATATACAAAATTTAACGAGAGTTTTGTTTAGCTGTTAATCAAAGGAATTTGGGAGAGAGGAGTCAGATTTTCTGAAAACCTACTATAGGGCGGCGGCGATCAGAAAATTTTTCAAAACAACTCCCACCCCCCATTTCCATTTTTTCTGATAGAATAAATTTCATGGATGTTCCTACCAGTACAGTTATGCAAGAGTTTCATGAAGCAGAATCGTTTAAAAACGAAGTGGACAAACCTCTGCAAAATTTCCCCTCAGCGTGCCATTATATTCATTCATGGGAAAAAACCGAGCTCCTTCCCGAACAGCTTGAGAAAATGGATATCTACGTAAATACCCGAATTAAAGATACCGGACCTGACGGAACTCTTAGCATCTTCCGAGAGCTAGGAACAACAAACATTGGACAGATAGCAAAGAATCTGGATTATTTAAAAAGTTTGAACGAACCTTCCATAAAAATCTGGCTTTCACATATAACCCCCAATATGGAAAAATTAATTCTTTCAAAAGAATGCCCCTCTATTCTTATTATCAAACCTGCACTGTTAAATTATGGAAATTTACCTGACGGAAACCGTAGAGTGATAGCTGCTTTAGATTTAGCAAACAAAGGTTACATGGGAATTTCCCTTACCGCATATGTTGGTAAAATAGATAGGGTATTTTGGGTTGTATGGAATTCAGGTGTATACATTCACAGGTCAAACATCTCAGAAAAAGAAAAGAGAACTTTGGTTC
>JBDRHV010000076.1:0-2099 GCA_043816465.1 bacterium
GGCTAGCGAAGATTTTAAATTGTTTCTACTGACACCGGCGGAAGTTGTGAATCGATTCGCAGAAGCCAGTCAAGACAATAAAATAATATTTAGAAAATCAGGGAAAATTGTATCCATAGAATTTCCCTGGGAGATGGTTCATGAGTACATCAAAACTCTTGGATAAAAAATTTAACGAACTTGAGGAACTGTTGGTTTCTGGTGGAGCAGAACAGATCAAAGCAAGGAGAGGTGTCCCTTTTATAGTTCTGCTTTATCCACCAGATCAGGAAATTCAAGTACGCTCCCGTATTGATACACTAAAGCTAAAGCTTGAAAAAGAAGGTTGGGACATTAAATCATTTCAACCAGAGCCCATATTGTTTAAGTTTCTTGAAGCAAAGGGGAAACTTGAAGATGTTTTTGAAGCTGAGTGGCAAAATCCTCAACAATTGCGTTCTAAAATGGCTTCTGATCTATTTGTTAAACAGCTTATTGATATAGGAAAGGATTTTAATCTAAAAACTGCAATTTTTATACGAAAAGCTGGCGGATTCTTCCCTCATGTGAATATTCACAGTTTCCAGGAACAGCTGGTAAACAAGGTTAATAAGACTACAGTATTCTTTATACCAGCAATTGAAACAGGAGGACAAGAATATATCTTTTTAGGAAAGATTAGAACACAAAAGTACAGAGGCCATTACATTTAGAAATGAAGAGGTGTAATGATGAGATTAGATGAAATTTTTAAGACAGATATCGGAAGAACAATTAACCCTGTAGTAAAAGTAGCTGACCAAAACGAGGAGCAACTTCGAGAAGAAGTCGATAGTTATGTTGTTACAGAGGTTATTGAACGTTACATTGAAGATTTTCTAAATCATTATGCTGAAACAAGATTAAAAGATACTGATCAAATTGGTGTTTGGCTTTATGGTTTTGTTGGTGCAGGAAAGTCCCATTTTGCAAAATTAATAGGCTTATTACTTTCCAATCCTGTTATTTCAGGCCAAGCAGCAATAGACAGATTTCTTCCTCGTATACAGACCTGCAGGCGTCCGAGAGAAATTGAGAGGCTACTTTTTGAAATTCGCAACAATATTTCAACGATAGTTATTCCATTCCATATTGGATCAGAAGCTGATCAGGTGAAAGAAGAGAATGTCTGCAGAATATTTCACAGGGTATTTTTAAGGCATCTAGGCTTAAGTGAGGATTTTAGGATCGCTTCAGTTGAGCAGACTCTTATACATGCAGGAAAATATGAAGAATTCAAAAAGACCATTCGTGCGAATACTGGTGAAGAATGGGAAGAGGTAAGAAAGCCAGACTACTGGGACCTCTACCGCCAAGAAATATTCAAAGCCTTAGCGGATATTTTACCGTCATCATACACATCAGCTGAAGATGCCCGTCAGGCATTCGAGAGCAAGGTACCCCATCTTTCCATACACAGTTTTGCTGAGTATGTAAGGGATTATGTTGAGCAAATTAATGAGCAAGATAGAAATAAAGAACATCGGCTGGTATTTATTGTAGACGAGCTTGGAGCTTTTATTGCCGATAGCGGAAAGAAACTCCACGATATTGGAACCCTTGCCGAAGAGTTAGGTAAAGTCGGAAAAGGAAAGGTTTGGATTTTTGCCACAGGCCATCACTCAGTAAAAGATATTGTTGAAAATGCAAGAGAATTTGACGGAGATAGAGTATGGTTGGAAGGAAGATTCCACTTACGATTCCAACTAACTTCTGAAAATATAGAAGAGGTGTTGGAGGAACGGTTATTCCGCAAGAATACTAAAGGAGAATCGGCACTCAATAAACTATATAGTGAAAAACAAGGTGCAATTGCTGAGCTAGGAAGATTAACAAAGACATCCCGTACTCTCCGTACTTATGACCAATCATCATTTATTTCATGTTACCCATTCCGTCCCTATCAAACTGTTCTTGTACATGAGATAGTGCAACAAATAAGAACTGCAGGTGGACGCACAGACGTTCTTACTGGTTCTACCAGAACCATTCTTGCGCTGACTCAGGGAATATTGAAATCAGAATCCAGGAGTGACATTGGATATTTGGTACCTTTTAGCAAATTTTTTGAACAACTACAG
>JBDRHV010000077.1:0-2471 GCA_043816465.1 bacterium
GATTACTGTCCAATCAGTTTCGTTCGATTCATTATAATCTCCATTAGAATCTACGAGCCAACCACTAGGAAAATGATATATCGTAACTTTATCGTCTTCTGGAACGCATGTTTTTATGGTTATATCATCACCAAGTGAATGGATGGCAATCTTGCCTCCCAAAGACCATGTACCTATAGATTCACTATCTTCGGCTTTGTGAAGTCCTGGTCTAAGCAGTGGAAGCCTTCGGTCTAATGGTATTCCCATGTTCCAAGTGACTTTTGTTTGTTCAGGAGATAAATTGAAATCACTTTTGACAATCGTTTGCTTCAACTCATTTTTCTTTATTTTTTCTCCTATATAATCTATCAAATTATCTTGGATTTCTGTGATTGCGTCTCTAGCTTTACATACAGCAACACCTGACCACAATATTCTCTTGGTAGGCGTGATGTCTAATTTTCCTCTTTTAAATTCTTCTTCATTTTTTTCTTTCATATTTTCACCTCTTTAAATTTAATATTCTGTAAACGTTTGTATATAACATATTAACATGTGTATATATAAAGCTTTTTGGTTCTTAGAAATAATATATTGTATACACATCTCTTACATGAACTAGAATTAGTCCTCTGTTTGAGGGTTCTCAGGCATGCTATCATGAATTCAACATCTTGACATTACAGTTCTCATAGCCACATTACATGCATATAATGCAGCTAATACATTCAAAGGTATTGTGTCTCTTTCTATGCCAATTCCTAGGTTTTTAACATCTTTCAATTCTTTTCCCTGAAAATGTTTCTCTACCAGCTTCTTTATAGTCTCCAAAACCTTCTCAGGCCCTATGACATTGTCGTTGACAAGGCGGCAATAGGAGAGTTGAAATTCTTTTGGCCCAGGAAGATTTCCGTCGAATTCTTTAATCACATCCTCTTCGAATCTAGAGAAACCTGGGACGAGCATCATAGCCTTATTCAATATCAAATTGTCAACCTCTGCGCTTCTTGCTCCTTTACCGCTTCCGTAATGTAGTACAGATTTCCATGCATAGTTACCCTTCACAAAATCAGACATATGATTATCGATATCTACCCTGAAGCTTCTGATTTTCAATCCAGGCACATGCATCTTGAACTTTGATTTAATGTTTCTTGGTTTAATCGTCTTTTTCTTTCTAGGTAGACCATCAAGTACGAATGGCGGTCTCTTGAAAGCAGGAAAAACGAATTCATCTGTTACAAGACTTTCCTTTTCTTTTATGGCCTTTGCTAATGCTGCTATCAATCTCACGCAGACAGCGTTACCCACTAATTTGTATTTCGTAGTTTCGGAATTTCCTACGAATTGATAAGTTATAGGGAAGCTCATAAGGGTAGATACTTCTCTTATCGTTGGTCTTCTATAGGATTTATCGTCTGAATTTAGAATCATAGACTCCCTTGTACTGGATGACATGGTTGCCATGATCGTTCTGCTGGGTTTATTCTCATTCTCAGGAAAAGACATCTTTCCCATATAACCATGATCGACCTTCAATCTCTTCGCTTTCTTCCATTCAAAATCATCGACCGTAGTATCATAGAAATGGTCTGTCAGATTCTCTTTCTGTATAAAAAAACCATAGTTTATATCGATTATCTGCTTATCTAGATTCTTTGGATTAAGTGTTTTTAGAACATCTCCTAATTTCACCCATTCATTTTCATCATTAAAAACCTTCCTTGGTTCAGGAAAATCTCCACAGAACATTCTTCTTCTTGTTTGTGGTACTCCAAAATCTGCTGCGTTGTATGTCTCTGACTTCTTGACATTCAATGCAACTTTATTTCCTCCAATTAATCCAAGCTCTTCGAATGTGTATTTTTCTTTTATGAATCTTTTAACATTAGGAACATTTTCCAGAATCCAATACTTGAGTATACTTCCTGGTTTATTTTTTTTATGGGCTACTATTTGAAGATATTTCTCGATTAGCATAAGTCCTAAGGATTTATCAGCCTTTCCTGCTTTGTTTGAACCAGAGAAAGCAACACATGGGGGCGATCCTATTAGAATTTCTGTATCGGGTACCTTTTCGTCTATTTTTTCTGGTTTTATGTCAAGTATGTTCATCTGTACTGTTTTAGCTTCTGGATGATTGAATTCATGTGTTTCAATAGCTGGTTTCCAGTTATCTAAAGCGAATATTATATCAAACCCAGCTTGACGAAAACCTTCAGAGAATCCACCTGCACCACAAAAAAAATCTGCGACTTTCATAATCTCACATTATCATATTATTTTAATTCTTTTAATCTCTTTCTTCCTCTTCTCCCACCAAGGCAACACAACCAATATCCAAAAATACATCAAAAATCCCGCCAAAAGGTAGATTCTGAGCTCCCACAAGAGGTATGCTGTGAATTGGAAGAAGAGGATGTATTGGTTCATGATTATCATCAAGATATCTTTATTTCTTTATTATATATTTATAAAGATATATTTAT
>JBDRHV010000078.1:0-2019 GCA_043816465.1 bacterium
TGGGGACATTGCATACTTCGATAGTGCTTCTGTTTTCAATCTCATCACTTCTGCTGTCTCTTTAGCAGAAGGAACAGAAATATCGGGCCATTCCACATTATACCCTTCTATTGGTTTTGGCAATACTCCTATCTCGATTTGTTTATCTATGAAAGGCCTTAATATCATTAATTCGGCATGATCTCTTCTTCTTTCATCAACCCTCTCATTCCATGCTCTCTCATCCTGTTCACTTGCCAATTCTCCTCTTTCAGAACCAAGTAAAATTCTCTTTGGTATCCCAGTCTCCGCACTTACTAATCGTATTTGAATATCAAAATGATTTGTTGGGTCTGCCACTTGCATATCAAGTCCTTGAACTTTTGCGCCAACTAATCTCATATATCTTTCTAAGTTATGCATATAATTTTGAATCTCGTCTTCAAGATCGTCCATGTCTTGTTTGCTTAGATCTGCTCCTTCATCCGCTATAATAGCATAACCAGGGAATGCCCCTCTCCAAAACATTTCAGCACTACCACCCGCTATTAAATCAATATCCTGAAGTCTATTTAAGATGGCTTGAAGCCTCGGGGTTCCAAAAACATCATCATCGTTCAAACCTTCTGCTACATGAATTACTCTACTATGATGGACGGAAACAGTTGACGAGGAATTTTGTTTAGAAGCGTCTCTAACTTTTAGATTATATATTTCAGGAAGTCCATATCTTGGATTGTTCTTATCTGTAACAAAGGAACTAATAGAAGCATTAGCTTGATTACAAGGTTGCATATACAAAAGTTCTGATGCCTTCTCTATTGGTTCATTCAATGGGGTATTCCCATCGTACCCCATATACAAAACGCCATACTGCCCTATTCCTGAAATACGATCAACTCTCGCAAGATAATGGAATACTCTCTTTTCCCTCACAAAGTTTTTCCAGGCATCATCAAATTCTGTCGGTTCCTCTTGCATCTCGGATACTATGGGTTTCTTTCTCCATGTCGCATTTGGAAAAGCATCAATTATTCTCTTAGCAATATCCCCTCTAACATACCTAGAGTTATATGTATCAAATCCCGGGGTCCTTATGTAGCCAAGTGTCTTGTAAAGATCTCGATTAGCATTGCCTCCTGTTGATGGATAATAGCTCTCCCCTAACCCCGCAAGATTACCTCTATCCATAAGAGTAGATGACAAAACCCTCAATTGCCTAAGAAGAAGTTCCTTATTTGTTTCTATCTTTGCTTGAGGAATTGATTCATTTGTAGTTATTTTTTTTCTTCTTTTATATATTGTCATTTTATTTTTCTTTTTTTTATTACCTATTTCCCCACGTACCAAATCTTTTCTTCCTTATCAAACTTGGCATTTCATCCTCACACGAATAGCGCAAAGCATCTATATGGTGATCGTTTTTACTCGTTGGCTGTCTTAATGTTTCGCCTTGTTTATTCTTCTTCCACTGATATAGTTGAAATTCATTTATGGTGTTTTGGCATTTCTTGCTGATTACTATTTCTTGTTGTTGTAACCACTGTATTCCGAAATTGACACTATCAGGACCTTTAATAGCAGGAATTGCCTTAATACCGTTATCTTTAAGTTCTTGAATAGACTTTGGCTCGGCAGAATCACAAACAACGACTTCATCTCGCACGATAGGTTTGAGCTCATCTGCTATCATAGGATTGGTAAGGCCAAGTTCATGAAGTTCTTCAATAATATAGATTTTTTTTCTTGTGCGATCATAATGAGTTCTGTTAAAAGCGACCGGATCGCTTGCAAATCCAAAATCAAGACCATTCTTATAATTGTCAAATGTTCTTACAAAATCCGAGGGAATATCTTCTGCTTTCCAATTTTCAAAAATAACATTGCCTAATACTCCCCATTTTCCAAGAGTATAAACATCATACCAGTAAGAATCAGTTTCTTGTTCAAGAACGTCTCTATCTTCTTGGTTAAGGAATTTATTATCTTTGTGGGTTGTCTTTAAAATCACAAGATTTTCATCACGGTAAATCTTATCAT
>JBDRHV010000079.1:0-2139 GCA_043816465.1 bacterium
AATTATGTTAGCAATAATCTTCCCCCAAAAGTAAGCATTCAAGGATGTACCTGAAACCAGAATGACTGCAATCGTGCGATGAACTCTATCAAGCCTGACGATAGCAAAGGTTAAGGAAAAAAGAAGAAAGGTTAAATAAGCAAATAAACCGGGAGTAAAAAACTGAATATAGTTTACCTTAATTCCTTTGTAGCCAAGAGACTGCATATTGGTTGCAAAAACCACAGCGAAGAAAATTAACAGAAACATTGGCGTGATAAAGGTACTGATCACCCGAAATAGGTTATAGAAAGTTTCCTTAAATTCCTTCCAAAGTATAGCGTACATGAACTACTCTCGCTTGATAACCTTAGTTAAATACATAAAAACATCTTGTAGCGATGGCTTACGCAGATCAATATCCTTTATCACCGCCTGTTCATTGATTTGTTGTATTATCGATGCTAAGCTACCGTCAACTTTGATAAGTGAGATTTGTATTCGGTAGTTCTCTTTACTCAAGATTGTGGCTTGGGGTGGCAATGTAAGATGGAGGTCTTCAATACTTTTCATTTCAAAATCGATGATCAATAGTGTCGTTTTTGCTTCTCTTTTCAATATTTCAGGAGTATCCACAGCTAAGATTTTCCCTTGAGAAACAAATGCTATTCTGTCACACAAAAACTCAGCTTCTGCCATATCATTGGTTGCAAGAAAAACAGTAAGATTCTTTTCCTTTTTTCTCTCTTTCAAGAGTTTCCAGATTTTTATCTTACCCTCAATGTCTATACCTAATGTGGGTTCGTCAAGAAATAACACTGCTGTTTCGTTTAAGAAAGCACTAGCTATTTGTAACCGTCTGTATTGACCACCAGACAATTGAAATAACGTTGTTTTTCTTTTTGAAGTTAAATCCAATTCCTCCATAATTTTTTCAATTCTTCTTCTTCTCTCAGCCTTGTGAATACGCTGTAGTAAAGTGGAGAAATACAGATTATTGAACACATTTAGGAAAGGATTCAAAGAACCGGCTTGTAGAACTAGAGATATTTGCTTTCTCACCGTCTTAGGATTTTTTAATACAGACTCACCCAAAATAGCAGCTAAACCAGATGTTGGTTTGAGAAGAGTGGTCAATATATTAATGGTTGTGGTCTTGCCTGCTCCATTTGGACCCAAAAAGCCAAAAATCTCTCCCTGTTTAACTTGGAAGGATACGTTGTCAAGAGCTAATAGATCACCGTATCTTTTCGTTAGGCTTTTAACTTCAATGGCAACAGTACATTGTTTTTCCATAAGAAGAGTATTAAAAAAGCCTCATAGGGGAAAAAGCTTTTGGACAATTAGGATCAACCGAGTATATGTTACCATAAGCTTTATATGTCTCTCGAATACATCTTCCCAACCTAAAAATACAATGCTCGAATTCATCACAACTGCCACATTCAGTATTCATGAATGCTTCTTTAGAAGGATAAATAAACTCTTTCAAAGCAGGTGAATTCCAAATTTCCTGTATGCTTTGTTTATTCAAATCTCCAATGATAAACTCAGGGATAGACGGCAGTTGTTCACAAGGGATGACTTTGCCGTCAGGTAATATGACGAAGCTACTTTTCCCCGCCGGACAAGGTGGACGGCTCAGGTGTCTCTGCAATTCTTCTCCTGGGTTTTCGAATTCTCTTAAGAGTCTTGGGAATTGAATATCGCACTCTGGATGTTGATCTTTTATATCATTTATTTTGTTTGTAAGCCAAATTTTATCCTCTTTAGATAAAAACAGATCGTCTCTATGACGGTACAGGGAACGTGCATATTGGCTTAAGTGAATGGTTACAACACCTTTTTGTACGAGGAAGAGGACCAGCTCTGGGATGTGACTAAAATTATAAGAGGTGACAACGGTGTTGGTGGTAACTTTGATATTGTTTTTTAGCAACCGATCCATGGTCTTTGATATTTGGCTAAAATAGTCATTACTTCCCGTTAGGAAGTCAGCGATCTCTGGAATAAGAGAATCAATACTCAATTGAATGGTCGTAAGTCCTATTTCGTGCAATCTGCTCACGGTAGCTTCTGATAAAAACTCTTTGGTGGAGACTATAGGGATTATATTTGCAGAGATAACTAATTCCAAAATATCCGGAAAGTCCGGTCTTG
>JBDRHV010000080.1:0-3764 GCA_043816465.1 bacterium
ATCTAAGTATTTTTTGGTGGATGATGGGACAGAATCATTGGTGGGGTTTATGTCAGCTACTTTAACTGCGGTAGTTCCATTACTAAGCTCATCGTATGCTGGAGGTCTAAATAGTGTAGAAAGTTTTAGGTCAGCAACATAGGAGTCAGCTAGGTCTATTACAGCTTCATTGTCTCTGGCTACTTGTCCGTCTATTTCAAGAGTAGAGTCTTCTTCCAAATTACCATAACAAGCAAAAGGACCGGCAACTGAATCTAAACATGCTGGTGTATTTACTGTTGCTTCTGGGATGTAAGGAACAAGAACCTCAACACCACCATACATTTTTTCTACATAATCACTCCTATCTTTTGGACAATTTCGTTCTGCCTTTTCATTCATATCTTTAATTTCTGAAGCGATCTCACCACCATATGCATCACATCTTATACAATCTTTTGTACTATCTATACCCTCACCCTTACACTCTTTTCTCCACCCATCTTTATCAGTCACTTTTACTTGTCCCTCACTACCTTCGTCTGTACTAACTTCTAGACAAGATATTTGTTTTTGGGCACAGATTAATCTATCCTCTGACTCATCAATATTATGGTTACACGGTGTGTTTGTGACGTTTACAGATCCTACCTCTGCACTTCCTGGTGTATAAATAGGTCCCCCCATAACATCGTCCCATGTGCACTCACCTTGTATTTTTGTGTTCGACTCAAGACAGAAATCTACTCTACAAGTTCTGGATATATCTGATTGACTGTAACTAAGTTCGGTTTTGCCTAAAGTAGTATATTTTTCTCTTGCAGTATTACAACTACCTTTAAGGCCAACAAGATCCCAGGGGTAGCATTGGTGGTCTCCCCAGTCTTCTTGATCTAACCAAAATGCATCAATTCCAACCATATTACCTTCCTCATCTCTAACAACTCTACTAGGTAACATAAATACTTTCTTAAAGTTATTTTCATTAAGATCAAAAGAAACAGTTAAATGGTCCAAAAGTGCAGGGTTTATTCCCTTAGTTTTATCAGCATCATATCTGTCAAAGGTAGCTTTATTAACACTTTGTCCTTCTCCACTCTTGTCACCTCTAATCTTAAGAATGTCACCTATAAAACCTGCAATCTTTTCAATAACACTTTTATTCTGATCCTTAATTGCAGCAGCTGAATACGTTTGGAACAATAATTCAATATCCTCAGGATCAACACTTAGACTTGTGAGATTACCATCTCCCGAAGTCATTTGAAGAGCACTATCTAGAAAGTCGTGTCCTTCATATGCAGCAAGTGCTTTAATCCCTTTTAAATCTCCCTCACCCCCAGTGACTTTAGATAAAGCTACATCTCTTCTCCAGGAGGCGCTTGTTTTTTTATCATCCTCAGTATTTGATCTTGAACCATCCTCTCCTAAATCTAAAGATGTATTGAGCTGAGAAAGGCCATATCTGAAATTAAGGATTTCCCCTTTGTGCTCTTCTCGCCAGTCTTCAAGCGATCCCTCTGATTTAATTCCACCTGTAGGGCTGTAGGAATATAGTTGGCCATCTTCGCCCACAGAATAATTAAGATACTGTGCATACGCCTTCGCTTCTACGAATTCAGGGCTGTCTTCAAGAGTTTTATATTGGTCAAAGTAGATATCTGATATAGCTGAAATATCTCCCATTTGAGGGCCATCAAGAGGAGGGTAGTGGTGAACTGGCCCACCAAAGTATTCATTTCTTGCAAGGAAGTTACCTTTATCTTCAGCAGGTGTCTGACTTTTTGCTTCTGTAAAAACATTAACATTAGATACCTCAGACATGAGTTTTGCTGTACCTGCATAAGACATAACTCCTGTTTGGGAGGCAAGCTTTCTATCATACAAAGCATCCTCTATAGGAGAGGAGTAATAATCAGTTAGTGGTAGGTATCCTCCTGTGTAATTATAAACAGCTTTACCAGAAGCGTTTGAGGCATATCCCCCGTTTTGATGAACAGCCATAGTTCCTCCCTGCATTACATCTGCTTCAGAAAAAACATGTATAAAGTCATCATTTACAGCGCTATTATCATAAGAGTCGTTTGAATTTTCGAATACAAGAGGTTCCTTTACAGCTAAGTCGTTGAGGTCTCCTCTGTGTGTTAAAAACTCATTACTCCAGTAACTTTTATCTAACGAGTATCCACTATTATTTCCAAGTACCTCGCTGTCAGTGCTCGTACCTAGTACCATAGTGTTCCCCCCGTAGTCCCAAGGAGGCTGAATCTGTCCAAGTTTGACCGGTTCCCCACCCGGTTCCATGACACAAATGGGAGTATTTAAATCAGCGAACGTATAAATATATGCTTGATCTGCAGGAGACATAAGTTGTGATGCCATTCCCATAGTTGTGTGAGAGTTTCTATATGTTTCTACTCCTGAACCCGAACTTACTGTAACAGCAGCGCTACATTCTTTATAGATATCACATAGTGGGTACACATCAGTACTTGTCTCATCAAAGTATCTGATGTAAGTATCACCCGCGCAGTTTGAATAGTGGGTTTGGCTGTGTCTTGTAAAATCTAATTCGTTTTGACCTACTTGTGGAATATCGTCTTTTGCAACGACATCTCTATAAGCCAAAATCTTTTGTATGTATGAAATCCCTGTTAGAAAATCTTTTACTACCCAATTTGGGTGATAGTAGAGTAATTGTGTCTTTATTTTTATTTGGTTTTCTCTTGATACCTTTCCGTTTTCCCAGAAATCTCTGAATCCTCCTGATGTAAATAAAGGTTTCCAAGGATTAGTTATAAGAGCAGTTCCAAGATTATCAGGGTCCTCTGCATAAATACTGCCACCCGATTCTACTAGCTGAAGTGACTTGATGGCTTGCTCAGGCGTACCATCCAAACCATAACTTAGACAAAATTTCTCAAGGTCTTTATTTCCCGAATAACGTATTCTACAATCCAAATCCCAGAAAGCTCCGTTTCCTGGTTCCATGTGACCAAGTTGAAAAGCCATGTTATAAATTGGGTCATCATACTTAGGTAGAAATCTTCTATCAAAAGCCTCAATATCCAAATAGAATGGGATCTCTACATTCTTAGGGTCAATTGAGTTAATTGCTTGAATTGCATATTGAGGTATCTTTACAGACGCAGAACCACTTGTGACTGTATCTGCCTCTTGTTGTATATCTGGAGGAAGAGCTTCGTCATCTGGATTTCCCATATGAGGGGCTAACTTTTCAGTTGGGTTATAAAATGCCAAAGTAAATAGTGGTTCTTTGTAAAGTACATTCGAAGAAAACTCAGGGCAATCTGCTTCAAGATCAAGTTCTTCCCACTCTCCCCAGGAAGGTAGTATTTCCATACCTGCAAACTTGTCATCGCAGTACATAACTAAGTACCTTCTTTTAGATTCATTTCTTTTATCAAATCCACCAAAACCGTTGTATCCGAAGTCACCTTTATCAACACTATCAATTTTTCTCATATAGGTATAAAATTCTCCGTTAACATTTGTAGTTGTGGATGAGAATGGAAATGTAAGGAAACCATTCTTCTTACATGAAACAGAATCATTAGCACATTCGTATATGAATATAGATACACCTTGTAGTGGGTGATTAGCGCTAAGGTACTTAGTTCCATCTGGTAAAGAGACCTCGATAGGTGTAGGAGACCTAACAACACCACGAACAGTGGTAAGACCTTTTACTGGAGGTTCTGGGGCATCTATATATGCGTAGGTCAGATGTGACAACACAGTAACAGTTGAAACAAAGATAAAGC
>JBDRHV010000081.1:0-2158 GCA_043816465.1 bacterium
TGTAAAAGAAAACCCCACAGTTTAAACTATGGGGTATTTATTCTAGATCTCGTATTTTTCCCAATTTTCTTTATAGTAAGCAAATTTCTTATCAAACTCTTCTTTTGGTGTCAGGGTAATCCCTAAAGAGGTTAATTTTTCCTTTAGGGTTTCGGAAACTTGTAATTTATCTATTTCATCAGCCATCTTCTCTAACTCGATAATATATCCGTAACCTTTTGTGTAATCAACCATAACGTTAACATCTTGCCATCTAAAGGTATGACGATTCCTAAACCATTTTATCTGCACTTTGAACCCTAAAGTCATAAATAGATTTTTTAGTTTATCAAAGTCTTCTCTGGGCAACTTGATTTCAATCTCTTCCCGATAATCATCGTGTAACTTACCTTTTTTTAACCAAATTTTAGCAAAAGTATTATTTTTTTGGATGCGCAGATCTTGTTCTGAATCAAAATAGTAGGTTTCTTGATGATCTTCACCCAAAAACTCACCACTCTCTTTGAAATAATCCAATAAACCTTGATATTTCTCTGGAGTGATAAAACTCCTCACTTCCACTTCAATATTATTAATACTCATACACCTATCTTATCAGATTCCAATTCTACCAGTTTCCACTGGGTTTGGTTCTAACCTACACACTGGGTTCAGATTGGATTCCTAAAGAGATAACCTGGATATTCTTGAAGATTTTGTCCTATCTGATAATCCGCTTCCAGAGCCATAAATCACTTGACAGTCTCCAATATCTGTAGTATGATAAAGATATCTTGACAACAGAGGTGAAATTTAATGTCTATCTTAGTAAGGACACTGTGTGCTGCGAATCAGCATATGATTGGCGTATCTGTCAGCGTCATGGGCTACCTTGGTAAGGCCATGGAGAAATTCCAGTTGGGCCCAAAAGGGGCCTTCGGCCACCTCAGTGGGTTCCAGGAGCTGTATCTTCGGACTGCGTCCGGCAACATCTATCAAATCAAGATGCTGCCTGACGAATTCGACCTTATCAGCAACAAACGATCACCCATTGCTCTATTCAACGGATGTCAGAATGCTAGCTTGGGCGATGTGGCCAAAGGATACATACTCTCCGACGAGGAAAGACACAATCTTCTCATCGAACTCGGTAAGTCCCTCTATGTAAAGGGTGGGAATACCTCCGAGATCATTGAGATCGTGGCGGTGGATACATGTCGGACCTACTTCGACTTTGCCAAACGTACACAGGGTCTGACCAATTCCATCAGGACAGAGTTCTACGAACTTCTGTACCCCGGCCAAGCCGATAAATTCACCTGCCATTGGCAGTAGCACCTTTCGACCTTCGGGTCAGAAGCTCCGCACATTATGCGGGCTTTTTCGTAAGTAATGCAAGAGACTAACCCTGAACCAAAACCAAAGCACAAAAACAACCCTTAGGAAAGGGGTGTTTTTCTTCTTCTAAATTGACTTTTTCTAACCTAAACTTATTTAGGCATCTCGGTCATTTGACTCGTTTTCATTTGGCTGGCCACCTCGAGCATGAAGTCTAAATAGCCTTCATTACAAATACTACTGCATCTTCAACCACATCTTTGATTTGTGATTCTGATAATCTTAGTTTTTTAGGGGAGGACAAATCGTTGTATACCTCCATGAAACTGTGTCTTTCAATCAAAAACCCTAGTTTCTCAAAAAAGTCCCTAGCTTCTTTTTCAGTTTCAAAACGATTACCTATAATATCCTTTCCGGTTAATGCTGATATTTTTTTAACATGATCGTTCATTACCTTATTTTCCTTGCTGAATATCTTTCTTAAAGAAATATCAGAAGTTATCCAGCAACCGCCAAATTCTTTTAGTATCTTACGAATATTTTGGGCCACTCTTGCCTTTTCTTCCTTTGTCAAATAACGAAGCAATCCCTCGTTTGTGACAACCAACGGTTTTGATCTGTCAAAATGTCTTGCCGCCCTTGCAAAACTTTCGAAATCCAAAACATTTCCCGGTTCAAAATGTAGATTTTCAGGAATTTCAAATTTTTCATCCTTGGCTATTTCTTTAATTATCCCTTCTTTTTCTTTTATAACACTTGGGAGATCAATCTCTACATAATTAAATTTATCTTCTTTAGACATAGATAATCCACGAGATGAAAAACCAGATGCCAGTTCTAA
>JBDRHV010000082.1:0-16599 GCA_043816465.1 bacterium
ATAGGCACGTGATGTTGCTGGCTGGTGAAGAATCAATGAAAGAGGCTGTTGCCTTTCCGATGAGTGGGACCGGTAAGACATCGGTGATGGATGCACCAAGTTCAGTGGATCCAAGTCAGCTTGCTGAGCTTGGAATCAAGGTTGTGGCAGATGCAAAGAATGTAGTATTTGATAAACTTCAGAAACTAATTGATTATTCAGACAAGGATTTCAAAGTAATTGAGCACAAGTCAGTGCTTACATCAGAAGAGGCTTCGAAGGTAAGGGGAATATCACTTGATAAAGCAGTCAAGGCCATGGTGCTTAAGGATAAATCAGGTAAATTATTTATGGTTTGTATACCAGCTGATAAGAAAGTAGATTTTAAAAAAGTTGAGGAAGAATATGGGAAAAAAGTTAGCTTTGCTGATTCTGAAGAAGTTGAGGTAGAGCTTGGACTTAAGGTGGGATCTGTACCTCCGGTAGGGAAAATTTTTCAGATAGAGACATACTACGAGAGATCTATTGAGGGAAAAGGAAAGATAGTATTTAGTGCAGGCAGAAGGGATAGATCGATAGTGATGGATTCAAAAGATCTTATCTCAGTAGCAGAACCGAGCAAAGTAGGGGAATTTTGTTAATACTAGTTTGATGTAGAATCCTGAGTTGTCTGAGGGGTGCCAGCATCTGCTGGTATTACATCGTAATCGACAGCAGGTACGTAGTAGTAAAATTCGCCATATACACCTCCATCGAATTCAGCCTCGCCAGAAATCAAATATATTGGCTGCATATAATTCTGTTCCTCCTCAAGATCAAGGTATACTAGTTCAACCTTAAATATAGTTAGGTTCTTTACTGCCTTTGGTTCATAAGTTGCTAATCGGTCCCCTTCATCTTCAAGCAGATGGACAAGATAGCCTTCTCTATCTTGAACCCTCTTCACAGCCGCTTGTGGTGTGATAAGTCTGTACGTGCCACATGGGCTGTCACCGATAATCCAATTCACATAGTTCACTGCAAATACATTTGGCTTTGACGTATTAGAATATTCGTTTCCACCAAGATATATTTGGATGTTTCCCAGAATTGGGGAGTCTGCTATTACTGCCGTTGCGTACTGTTTTACTTCTTCTTCCGTGCCATTAGTTGTCACGTATGTTGTTTTTTCCTGTTCGAGTTGTTCTTGGAGGGAACTTCCAATCTGATTTGTGTCTACAAGGTCAGGGGAAACCGTAATCAAATCTTTGTATCTAAATAAATCAACCCTTACTAAATCTGAGTCAGCGATTGATGCTGCCTCCCTAAATTCTCCATTTGCTGTTACCTCTATTGGAATTACTACCTGATACCCATCGCTATAATCACTTGTTAATAAATTCTTTTGACTTAGAAAGTTCAAGGCGATTCGTTTTGCATCAGTCTCGTTCGGTAGATATTGCTTTAGTGTATCTATATTGTTATTTGCAAAGTCGGTTGTGAGGGTAAAGTTCTGATTTGCAGTGTCTACCGTCAATGTCTGATTTGTATCTTTGTCTGTCCATTCGTAAATAGTGGATCCTTTTCTTGAATATGCACTTACTGTAAATCCGAGAGCTTCCGCTTTCATCTGAGCCTCCTCCAGTCCCCAAAGGTTGTGACCTGGATTTGCGTATTTATATACATTTACAACCTCAGCTATTTTTGGAATAGCTCCTGAGGCCATCTCGACCTGAAAGTTTGTATTCGGAGTGGATATTGTCAAAGAATTTAGAGTTAGTTCATCAATGATCCCACACATATTGTTTGGTTCAAGGTAATCATCAGGAATACCGAGTGATGGATTAATAATGTTGTATACAATCCACCCAGTAAGAATCAAGCCTACACTTAGAAGGAATAATTTCGTTGCCTTTTTGCTGAATTTGGCAGCTTCGGTGAGAGTCATATCAACTTATTATAGGTGAATTCTATGATATAATGAAGGCCATAATAACATCTTTTTATTTGAATTTCTTTTACCTTGGACGATTCTAAGTTTACTCAAAATGTCAGAGTAAGGCTTGCCCCGAGTCCTACAGGTTGGATTCACATTGGTACAATAAGACAAATCATCTTTAATTATCTCTGGGCAAAGAAGACAAATGGTAAGTTTATACTCCGTGTAGAGGATACGGATGTTAAGAGAAATGTACCAGGTGGAATTGATTCAATATATGAAACTTTTGATGCTTTTGGGGTAGAAGTTGACGAAGGTCCTAAAACAGGAGGTGATTATGGTCCATATATTCAGTCAGAGAGATTGGATTTGTACAAGAAATATGCAGATGAGTTAATCGAAAAGAGTGATGCTTACTATTGTTTTTGTTCGGAGGAGAGGTTAAAACAGCTTAGAGAAGAGCAAATTAGCAAGAAATTACAGCCTATGTATGACGGAGAATGTAGGGATATTTCACTCAAGGAGGCTAGAGAAAGAATAGAAAAAGGAGAGAAACCGGTAATTCGTTTGAAAGTTCCAAAGACGGGTTTTACAGAGTACGAGGATGTTCTCCATGGAAAATTGAGATTCAAAAATTCAGTTATGGATGACCAGGTATTGCTAAAATCTGATGGTTTTCCGACATATATCTTTGCTGTCGTTATCGATGATCATCTAATGGAGATAAGCCATGTTATTAGGGGTGAGGAATACCTTTCAAGCGCTCCTAAAATAAGTATGATTTATCGAGCTCTTGGTTGGGATGAACCATATATTGTTCAGACTCCGAATGTTCTTAATCCAGATGGGAAAAAGAAATTATCAAAAAGGGATGGTGATAGTTCTGCTGCTAGGTACTTAAGAAAAGGATATTTAGTTGAGGCTCTCTGGAATTATTTAGTTCTTCTTGGATGGGCTCCTTCAGATAAAGATGGAAATACTGATGAGATCTATTCTAGAAATGAACTGGTTAAACTCTTTGATCTTCGGAGGATACAAAAAGCTGGAGCGAGATTTCTTCCCGAAAAGTTGAATCATTTTAATGGTATATATATCAGAAAATTAGGTATTGATGATCTTTATAATAGATTAATTGACTGGGCAGAAAGATTTGTAGTACATGAATTTATCTCTGATAAAGTGATAGGGTATAGCGATTGGGAAAAAGCTCTTATTGAAAAGGTTCAGAGGTATGTTGTTGAATGGAAGAATAATCGTGACTTAACAATCAAGGCTCTCATTCTTATTCAGGAAAGAACTTCAGTATTATCAGATATTCCTTTCCAACTATCATTTGTATATGAAGACAACTTGAACTATTCAAAAGAAGATTTTGAATCATTGAAATATGACAAGAAAAAAGATGTACTTGAGAGTTTATGGGAAAATCTAAAACCTATTGTGGAAAAAGAGTGGAAACAGAAGAGCTGGGAGAAAGCTATTAGGGATACTGCGGATGAGTTTGAGTGGAAACATGGTGATATGTTTATGCTATTGAGGTTGGCGGTCATAGGCTCAAGATTCAGTCCTCCACTACTTGAAAGTATGGAATTAATCGGAGTAGAGAGGTGTAACAAATTGGTTAGTGATGCTATTAAGTTCTTAGGTAAATAAAATGGCAAAAAGAAAACAGGTATCAGAAAAAGATTGTTTATTTTGTAAGCTAGTTAGACAAGAAATTCCATCATGGGTATTTTATGATGATGGTGAATATATGGCTTTTCTTACCCCTTATCCAAATACACTTGGTGCTACAGTTGTAATGCCTAAAAAACACTTATCTGACTATGTTTTCGATATGGATGACGAAGAGATTGAGAAGTTCATGAAGGTAGTAAAAAGGGTCTCAAAAAGATTGGGGGAGGTTTTAAAAGTTGGTAGGACTGCTCTGATCTTTGAAGGTACAGGAGTAGCTCATGTACATGCAAAGCTATTCCCGCTTCATGGTTATCTCGGACAGGCGATGGATATCGATCCAAATTCCAGAACTTTTTATGAGGAGTATCAAGGATATCTTACGACTCTCGGAGGTCCGAAGATGGATGATGAGAAGTTGGATGAGTTGAGAGATAAGCTGAAGTTTTGAATAATTGTTAATCCTTGTTTACAATACCAGTCCACTCTTCTACAAGATTTTCAAGATATCTATAATATATCATTGATGTCTCGATTATTCCTTTCTTTTGAATTTTCTTATTCAGGTGTTTATCTGGAATATTTTCAAGGATGACTAATGTTGAAAATGATGCCTTTGTTTTTGCTGATATTATGTCTGCTTTGGGAGTATTTGGGTAGATAGAAATGAATATTCCATCTGCTCTTAAAAGTGTCGCATCCATACCTTTTGGTTTTTCCAATATATCTTTTTCAGATTGGAATGATGAGATTTGCGTACGGACTCCTTTTATGCCGTATATTCCCTTTTTTTCAATACTGTTCCGTAGCCCAATGAAGAATTGACATAAAGGATCATTCTTCATTTCATACCGTTTAGTACTTTTTTTATTATTATCTGTACCATACCATTTATTAAATTCGATATTTTTAGAGAATTGATTTTGTAGTACAAAAGTAACTGTTCTTGAAGAAATAACAAATGCTGCAAAGTTAATTTCGAGTTCCTCAATATTTTTTGACTTTTTCATCAAATCAATGTGATATAAGCATTGATGTAGGTTTTTCTTTGCTTTGGGTATTATGTATGTTTTGGTGGAAGGTTCAGTCATTAATAATGAATTAATATTTTTTGCTAGTAATTGTAGAAGTTTAATATCTTAGCAAACCTTTGTTCAGTTGAAATCAGTAATAGTTTTATTATTGATTTCAAGTCTGTTTTTAGATAACTTAAATCTCTTTTTCCATTTTCGATTATTTTTCTCAAACCAGAAGGTTATATGCATGCTATCGCTTACAGGGGAAAGTTGAATTTTCAATGAGTCCGATTTATTTATATCGGAAGTGGAATTTTCGATAGAAATTTTGACTGCTTCCTTCCAATTTTGAAATGAATATATCTTCGGAATTTTGGTCTCATTTGAAGTTATACCTTGTTCAGATTCTTCAATACTGTCAGATGGATTTGGGATATAAGTGGTAAGTAGTTCATTTCTTATCGAGGATTTAATGAAGATTTGAGCGCTTTTACGTATTTTATTATGGCTCAAATCTAAATAATAAACAATTTTCATTAACTCACCATCACTAGCCCAAGATTCTGCATATTTTGTAGCATATTTGTATGTTCTCTTAAGATTTTGACTTGAAGGAATGTTCATAATCATTAGTTTTGTAGGATCTGTTTTCTTTGTATTTTTCACATCTTTGTAACCTATCTCAGCATTACTCTTTAGGATTTCACTTTGAAGAATTTTAAAATTTTTAATCAAGGTTGAAATAACTTTTGTTATAGATATTATTGAAATCACC
This sequence comes from bacterium, assembly GCA_043816465.1. Taxonomy (GTDB): domain Bacteria; phylum Patescibacteriota; class Dojkabacteria; order SC72; family JAFGCJ01; genus JBDRHV01. The sequence goes on from JBDRHV010000082.1 coordinate 5,363, forward strand.
CAAATAAGTATTTTGATAAAAATTCCTTGTTGCAAATACCATTCGTGGAAAAAGTGGATGGCACCAATCCAGAACCCGATATTTGGGGTGTTTTCAAAAATAAATTTCAATGTTAGAAGAAGTGGTTTCATGATGTTATGGTTTATTATTATTAAATATGATATTTCAGTCTGTCTGGATTCTCACAGCATTCCAGATTGTTATATTTAAGAAATGGTTGCGGGACCACAGTAGAGCTGGATCCTCGCCAAGTCTAACTGCTCATTTTATTCGCAGAGACTTGCGGGACTTGGATTCGAACCAAGATTAAGCGGTTCAGAGCCGCTCGTCCTACCATTAGACTATCCCGCAGATAATGTGATACGATTTTAACATATTACTTTAGTTGTATTAATAATGAAAATTGTAAAGAAATCTGACGCCCAAACTTATAAAAGCAGCGAAAGTTGTATAGCAACAGAATATCCAATGGACGATAAAAATATAAACATTGCATATATTACTATTAATGGTAGATATCCTGATAAAGGGAAGGTGAAAAATAAGGTTTGTAAGGAAATGATATATATTGTGAAAGGAAATGCGAAACTTTACAAAGATGATGAAATCTACGAGTTTGGAGAAGGAGATGCGGTATTAATAGAACCTGGCGACGAGTATTATTGGGAGGGAAATATTGAAATGGTTGTACCTTGTAGTCCTGCCTGGTATCCAGAACAACATGAGAGGGTAGAGTAGTCTCCTTAAGTATGTTTACAGGATATTTCCAATAGGGTAGAATCCCATAATAATAAGTTTTATTGATTTAAATGTCAGATGAATCCATTCCCATACGGAGAGAGATCTTCTATTGACACAGTAATACCTTCTGATGAAGTTGGTCATCTTTCAGTGAAACTTTTGGTAGCCGATGAGCAGATGATAGAAGAGGGAAAATTAATAAATAAAGATCGAAAGGCATTTCTTGGAAGTAAAGAGATTCCCGAGCATCTTTCTAAAAGAGTTGCAACATTGTCATTTCGCTCAGATAAAATTCCGTCCGGAAATATAAATATTTTTGAATTTGACGATGACAGGATAGCTTTTATTAATAGGGGTATTGATGTAGTCGGTAGGGTTTATTCATATAATGAATCTTGCCAGATTGCAAATACGCTGAAGCCATTTCTTGATGCTCAATTGGAAGAGAAAGCTCCAACTGTATATGGGCATCGTACATCTGGAGCCTGCTATTCAGTTGTAGATATGAGAGAAAAGCAAACCACATAATATTGTTACCCTTTACATTTCGCCTAAAACTGCTATACTCTTCTTCGTCTATGATCATGTTAACCTCATGTAAGTAAATTTCATTTCTTATTTAGGAACTGTTTCGTAGCGCATAATTTTTTATTTTTCATTTTTATGAAAAACAAGCTATTTGTTGGTAGTTTGTCATGGGATACCACAGACGAATCACTGAAGGCATTTTTTGCCACAGTAGGTGAAGTTGTCGAAGCTAAGGTTATCACTGACAAATTCAGCGGCAAGTCAAAGGGTTTTGGCTTTGTCACAATGTCTTCCGATGAGGAAGCAACTGCGGCATTAGAGAAACTCAACGACGCCGAGCTTGATGGACGATCAATCAAGGTTGATTATGCAAAGCCTCCAAAAACCGATGGTTTTGGGAGCTAAATAAGCGTTCCATTATTGTTTACTTACTTGTGGTAAACTCTCATTTATGAGAGTTCCACAAGTGGTAACAACAGCAGAAGAACTTAGAAACAAGGAAGGAAAACTCGAAGAAGCACTCAAGTTATTGAAAGAACATGAAAAGACATCCTCGAAACAAGATTTACTCTTTGTTCAACAAGCTATTGCTATATTAATGTACGATACTGGGCATACTGTAGAAGCTCTATCGAAACATAAAGAAGCTGTTCAATCCGCAAAAAAGGTTGGAAATGAATTTATCCAAGCGGACGCATTGACAAGGATAGGATGGGAAATGTGGATGAAAAACGAAAATAACGCAAAAGTATTAGACTATCAGGATAAGGCGTGGAAAATTGTTGAAAAAGATATTGAAAATAAGGACCTCATGAAAGTGGGAGCAAATATTTGGGCTGCCAAGGGAAATATTTATTTTGGCGCCAAAGAATACTCGAAAGCATTAGATTCATATAATAAATCCATTGATTTAGCACAAAAATGTCAATTCAAACAAAGAATTAGTACAGTAAAGGGTGATATTGCAAATGTATATATAGAACAAAAGAAATATGATAAGGCGAGGCAAATGCTCGAAGAAATGTATTCATTTTCCAAGGATAATTATAAGCATGCTGTTCTTGCTTCATTAATTCGTTTGGCAAGGCTGTACCAAATTGAAGAATCGGGTTTTTTCAATATCTCAAAATCTGAGAAGTTTTTGGATGAAGCTCTTCAACTTTCTAAAACTGAACATTGGAGAAGGGACGAAGCGGAAGTTTACGATGGGAAGTATTGGTTATATTTGAAAAAAGGAGAGAAGGACAAAGCGGAGGAAAGTAAAATAAAAGCTATCGAGATTTATACTGAGCTTGGGATGAAGCATAGAATTAAGAATCTAAAAAGGAGCAATTAATTGCCGATTAAAGATACACTCAAAAAACATTTTTTATTTGATGGAATTATCATAGGAGTGATTATCGTTTTTGTGATTGTTGCTTTTTGGATTACTAGTTCAGGGCCGATAGGGTGGGAGATAGAGAAAGAGACCGTGACGGTCGAAGATCAAGAAAAAACTGTAGAGGAAAATATTTACGTACATAATAAGGGTCACCTCAAACTTCTATCCTCAACACTAGAATTTATATCAGATATGGAAATGTCAGTATGGCTTGAAGGACAGGCCGAGATGACGATTCTTGACTCAGTAATCAAGACTTCAGATACTATTTATACCTTTTCCCTTTATGAAAAAGATGGTAAAAGTCCTAGTATGACAGTTGAAAGTTCAGATCTTCTTGATCACTATGGAATATTTCTGAATGACGATTCAAAATTTGAAGCAAATACCTCTGTAATAGGAAAACTAGTGATGATGGGAGATTCTTACGCAAAAGTAAAAAACTCTGAATTATCACTCGTTCTGGATTCTGAAAGGAAAGAAGAATATTCAGGATTATCAAATGGGCCGAGTAAAAATTTTTCCCTAGCCAGTAGGGAAGGGTGGGAGATAGAAGTGGAAAATTCGGAGATTTCCGACTTTCAGGTGAATATTGATGAGGACGACGAGGTATTATTGAGTGATTTTTCAGGTGTAAAAGTACTTTTTAGCATCAGTAGGGGAGACCATGAAAATTTTCTGACTCTTCCTCCCCTATTAATTTCAAATTCTGGAAAATTGGATGGGCTAGATTTCGATTTGTCTTGGCAGGACACAATATTCTTAGGTTTTAGCTTCATACTTGATGATTCGAATATAAAAATTGAAAAAACGAGTATTGGAGACCTGTTGCTAACCAATTCTGACATTGAGGTTAGGCAATCGGATATCGCTTGCACGTACTGTAGCCTGTTTGATTCGAGTTCTACACTAAACACTGTAGTATTTGCCCCTAAGACTGAAATGAATGTCTACGGGGATTCTACGCTCGAGATTTCTAATTCAGATATAACCGATATAACAATATTTCTGAACGGAAACTCTGATCTTATTCTTAAAAATTGCCAATATGATGAGAATAATATTGAAAATAATGGAGACGGGGAAATAAGGATTGTTTAATTATCCATCATGATGTCTACAAGTACATGAGCAAGCTTGTTGCTGTCATGTCTGATAAGACTTCTCTTTACGTTATCGTTTCCGTTTCTTTGGATGATCTTCTCTGATCCTACATCAGCCCGTATAACATGGGATTTGAGTGTTGGATCGATGTTATCTTCGACAGGAGTAGCCTCTTCCTTTTCATACAGGGATTTTACAAAATCAGACATCTCCTGATTATTTACAATCACATAGTCAGGAATCTTACCTATGTACTTAGTTACCTCATCAACATAATTTTGTGCCTTGAAGTTTGTTGTTTGGCCGTGCTTAGTCATAAGACTTACTATAAAAATAACCTTTGCTTTAGTCCTTTTCATTACCTCTTTTGCACCGTCAACCACGAAGTTCGATAGTGTGCTAGTGTATAGATCTCCTGGACCCAAAATAATATAATCAGAATTTGTAATTGCATCTTGTGCTGACTGAGTAATTTTTGCCTTCGGCTGTGTCCTAATATTAGATATTCTTAGACAGCTATCGTGCTTGTTATTTGGCTCATCGATGTTTCCCTCTCCTACTAATACATCACCATTTTCATACTCTGCAACTAGATCGATATCGTCATTGGTGATTGGAATTACCTCACCCTTAATATTAAGAATTTTAGACATTTCTTTTATCGCCTTTTCCTCGCTTCCTAGAATATTTGTAGTAGCCGCAAGAAGAAGATTCCCGAAATTATGTCCTTCAAGCTCTCCCTTATCGAATCTATATGAAAGTAACTTTCTGAGGATACTATTTCCATTTCCATTTTCGGATAGTGCAGCCATGCACTGACGAATGTCTCCCACTGGCAGTATTCCATATTCATCCCTAAGTCTTCCAGTGCTACCCCCACTGTCTGTGGCTGTTACAATCGCTTTCAAAGACAAATTGGAGAATTTTTTAAGTCCCATTAATACTGTGTAGGTACCAGTCCCACCTCCTATTACTGTAACTTTTACCATGTCTACAACTAGAACGATGATTTTAAGTAAAAATTACACGATATGGTAGAATAAATCGTATAAATTTTGTATCAGGTATTATGGCACTCTTGGAAATAACTGACGATAATTTTCAATCAGAAGTCTTAGATAGCGATGGACTAGTGTTGGTTGATTTTTGGGCACCATGGTGTGTGCCTTGTCAGATGTTGGGTCCAATTATTGAGCAAATATCAGAAGAATTATCAGAAAAAGTGAAAATTGGAAAGATGAATGTTGATGAAAGTCAGCAAACAGCATCAAAATACAATGTAATGAGCATTCCAACGGTTTTTCTATTCAAGGATGGTGAAATAGTGGAACAGTTTGTAGGGGTCAGGACGAAAGATGATTATGCCGATGCTATCAACAAGCATTCAGCCTAGTTTACATGATTGTCAGAACAATTATCTCTGGATAGTTAAATAATCTCACTCTTGTTCCTGTTGAACCTACTCCAGACGTAATAAACAATGGAATTCCTGCGTATCCATGCAAACCTTTAGAATATTCTCTTGGAAGTTCGATTGGAAGGAGTCCCACTGGGCCAATAAATGGAAGTCTTACCTCTCCTCCGTGTGTATGTCCTGATAAAACCAGATCTACTTTTGAGCTATATCCTTCTTCATCTAGTTTCTTTACACCATCAGGGCTGTGACTAAGTAAGATTAGTGAGTCTTCTTTTGAAATTTGATCAAGAAAAGAAAAATCTTCCTCATGCGACCATAAATCTTTGATTCCTGCAATTTTTATTTCTGAACCCCCACTTCTTACAGTGATCATTTCGTTTTCAAGTATGAGAAATCCAAGCTCATCTATCTTTTCTGGAAGGCCTTCGACTAACTTGACAGGAGGTTCTGCATTCTCATAATCGTGATTTCCATAAATGAATATTGTGCTTTTTTTAATTCCTTTGAGAAAGTCGAGATCGGAAAGGTGGATTGAATTATCGTTCACTACGTCTCCAAGTAGAAGAAGATAGTCAGCATCTTCTATCTTGTTTATTTTATTTACCAGCAAGGGGATTTTTGCAGTGTTTAAGAACTGACCTAGGTGAAGATCAGAAACGATAATAAATTTTATTGGATCGCCATTATAGTCTTCAATATCTATGGTCTGCTCTTTTTTTATAATAACCATTTGTTCTATGACCGAACCATAAAGAATTGTCCCGACGATAAGAACTGCAGGTATTAGTAAAAGCAAGTACATTTTTTTAAGTTTCTTTCGATTTTTGTAAGTAATGATACATACTAATATTGAAGACAAAAATATTATACAAAGGATCAAATCGAGAACAGGGCCATATATTTTTAGTACTGAATACATGAAGTCAGTTATTTCCATTTTTTTATTATTACATTTTTGGTTAGCGGAATATAGGTTCGGGGATCAGAGATTGTATACCGAATTCAAAAAGTGATATCATCTTAATATCTAATTTTTTATCCCCCACAAATGGAAGGTGATGCAAAGAAAGAGGTGAAACAAATTGGTGTTGTAACTCACTTCTTCCCAAACGTCTCTGTCGCCGTTATCAATCCAAGTGTATCAATAAAAAAAGGCGATACGGTCAAAATTTGTGATAAAGAAGGTAACACAGTCTTGGAACAAGAGGTTACCTCCATGCAGATAGATCACAAGGATATTGAGAGAGCGAAAAAGGGAGAGGAATTTGCGATGCTGGTGGATGGACCTGTAAAAGAAGGTTTTTCTGTTTGCAAATAAGACTTAATTTTCAAAACTGCTCATATGGCACTTCCTGAGGTATCTGTGTCTGGTCGGGGTATGAAGATTACTCCTGCTATCAAAAAGTATATTGATGAGAAAATAGGAAAGTATTGGGATATATATATAAGCGTGGTGACCAGGATAGAGGTTGTGTGTGTTCAAAATAAATCAGCAAGGGGTGTTAATCAAGATTTCAAAGTTGATATTACCGTATATCTTCCAAGGGTAACTGCGAGAGTTGAAAAAGAAGGGGCCGATATCTATGGACTCATCGATCTTGCAACTAATGTACTTATTAGAAAGGTAAAAAAGTATAAGGACGAATATAAAAAGTGGGAGGGAAAAGAGGTCAAAAACGGAGGACAAAAGAAAGATAAGGATGATGATCAACTAATGAGTTATATACCAAAAATTTCCAAGATTACGAAAGTAGAGGACTCTAAACCGATGTTACCGGAAGAGGCTGCAGAAAAGATGGAATTAAATGATTACGAAACTTTCATGTTTAGGGATAGTAAATCTGGTTTTCCCTCAATGGTTTACCGCAGAAAAGACGGAACATATGGAATGGTTCAGCTATGCTCTATCAAGTAGGCATTAATTGAACAACTCACCGATAAACTCTCTTGTAATCCCAAGAAATGAGTATGGCTTTGGTTCATCTACATTATTTTGAATTCTTGCATCTGTTCTAATTTCTGCAAGCCATGGTTGCACCTCTTGTGCCATTTCCTGATCCAAAAGTGCCTGTTCTACCTCATCTTGAGCATTTTCATATGTGATATCTTCATCTCCTGGAAATAACTCAGCCTTATTATCTTCAAAAAAAGTTTGTTTGTCTTCTTCTGTGATTTCGATAATAGGTTCTAGTAACTTCTCTACTAGAAGGGTTGTCTCAATTTGTTTTTCGAGTTGTTCTCTAGTGATTCCTACAGCCTTCAATTCTTCATTAAGGCTATCTTCTCCGCCATATTGATTCTCAAGCTCTGTTAATTGTTCTCCTATCTCCTCGTCCGTTACGGTTATCCCCTCCTTTTCTCCCTCTTGGTAGATGAGAACTTCATCAATCATCTGAGAAGTAATGGTGGAGCCATATCTATCTTCGAGCATTTCGTAGAACTCGTTCTTACTAATCCTCTCACCGTTTACAACTGCAACAGATGCATGGTAGTTCAAATATTGAACGACATAATCAACAACTACTAGGGAGACAACAAATAACACAAACCAAAAAAGAAGATTCTTTAGCATCTTCATCATTCTTTCCTTATTCTTCGCTGAGTTAACAGGTTTCTTAGGTTGTGATTGTTTCTTAGGGGTCTTTGTTGCTCTCTTTTTTGCTGCCATTGTACTTTTATTTCAAATTAAAGCTAGTTGAGTTTATCAGAAGGACAAAAAAGTGTCTAGAAATGGAGATATTTTCTGCGTAATAGTGTATAGAAAATGGCTATAGGAGAGAGAATATAGTAGATTAGTATTGGTTGTCCTGTGGTTGCTAATACCTGGCCCTCAATTTCGACATTGGTACTTATTACTGGCATCACCCTTACTTTTGGGGTTCCTAATTCATCGTTGCCATATTGTGATACAATCCCGATTATTGAAATCTCTTTATCTTTTATATCGCTTGGTATTTCTAGATCCAAGTATTTGGAGAAATACGCTCGTACTTCTTCTTCGCCGATATTGATAAATAAATAGCTTCCGTTTTTCTTTGTTACTGTCCCTACTATCTTAATAAGAGTACCAATGTTTGAAGTTAAGTTTGTGGTTTCAAGTGGTTGTATTATGGCATTTGACTCTACTGGAATAATTTTTTCAACAAGTACCCTCTTCTCACCGTATGTCGTCCCTAGTTTTCCGGTAAGTATGTAGGACTTTCCTCTCTGAACTTTTGTTGAATCTAACTTGAATCGAATACCACCAGTATCATCTTGGATATAACCTTCGGATTTATAAAGTTGACCAGGTTCTGCGGTAATCGCTCCTTTTATACTTGATCTTTGTCCGATTTCTAGATTCTTGAACTTTGAAATTGGTATTGTCTGTGGATTGTCAGGATCTTCAATAATATTGATGGTCTCTTCAGAGGAAGTGGTAAGTCCTGAGTTATCTGTTCCCGACAATGAAACATTATATGTCCCTACTTCAGGAAACGAAAATGTAAGTGTATTAGAGTTGGTACCAACCTTGGTATTATTTATCTTCCATTCGTAGGAAACAATATTTCCATCAATGTCTGAGCTTTCCGTTGCATCGAACTTTGTCTCCCTACCGATGTAAATCGGTGTATCATATTCAAATATTATGATAGGGGGGAACAAATTGTCATTTCCAGGTGTTGAATTTTTGCATTGAGTAAAATCATTTGCTGAATTGTCAGTATCATTAATTCCGATTCTGCACAACGAATAACCAGAAGGGACATCGTCTGCAAAACTAATGCCTATATATCCTGTATCATCTATCAAATTATTTGAGTTTGGACTGTCATATATTACGGTATCAACAATCATTCCCGCATTATCAACCAACCTAATTCCGTCAGATTCAGATCCTCCATTTTGAAAGGCTAGCTTTGAAACAGGATAATCGGATTGAACCTTTTGTTCTCCTATCAATAGGATCTGGTTTGGTTGGATTGATAGGGATGAAATTGTAAGTACATCTGTAAACTGGGCGCCTGCAGCTTGTATTTTCCATCCTTCAAGATCAATAGTTGAATTAGAAATGTTTTTGAGTTCTATCCATTCATATCCTAGATCTGTACCTTCTGGATCGTACATCACCTCATTTATTAGTATTGTATTTGAGGTTGCCTTGACCTTTGCTGCAGGCGCCCAAAAAAGTATGGTGGCTAGCGAGAATATGACAAGAATAATATGAAAATATATGTTTTTTCTGCTAGCCTTTATAACCATACTTAGCTAAATATTAGCTGCCAATTATGAAAACAACATGAAATTTGAGAAGGATTATTGAAGGTGAAGATAGGTTGTAACCCAACCGTTTGAGTGCTCAATCAATGCCCATTTTCCTCCATATATATCTACTCCTCGAGTAAGGTCACCTGCCCAGGCACTATAAACTGGTGCCCCTTTTCCAAGAGTTGTAGACATATCAATACATAGTCCCTGATGATAGTCTTGGGTCCAATATACATTTCCTGCAAGTGGTACCCTCATTGATTTTGATCTGACATAGTAGTATTTAAATGTTGGGATTTCTTTGTACCAATCCGGACCGAGTGTCAAATACGAAGGAAAGGGATATATATTTCCCCAAAAATAGCTGTATCCAGGATATTTTGTTCCGTTGTTTATGCAGAAGTGAAGATGGGCTCCGTATGCAAGCCCTGTGTCACCCATATATCCTATTACTGCACCCTGAGGAACATATCCTACATAAGTTCCACTTCCTCCTGTAGCTACTATGGCTTTAGCTATCTCGGAAGTAAGTGCATTTATAGATGAAAAAGTTGCTTCTAGTTCGGAAGAATAACTTTGCTCGTTTTTGATTGATTCGGCTAACAAATTTTGTTGTTGAGCTGTTTGAGATATAAGATTTTCCTTTTGTTGTGCAAGTTCCGTCCGCTGTTCTTCTGTCTCGTTTCTAATAGCTTGGACTTCTGCTCTATCACTGATTAATTTATCCTCTTCATTTTCAAGTTGAGTTTTCGATTGAGACATTTCAGAAAGAACCTGCCTATCCTTTTCCTTAATACTTGCAATGTACTTCATCTTCCTAAGCATCGTCTCGAAATTGTTTGAACCAAGTATCAATTCGAGCGGAGAGATCAAAGACATTTTATATCCTGTTTTGGTTCTCTCTCTCATCGCGTCTTCAAGAATATTTATCTCCTGGGTCAATGTATCAATACTGACTTGAAGTTCATCGATCTCTTCACCAAGGATTATTATCTCTATGTTGTTCCTTTCAATATCAAGCTCGAGCTCGGAGATTGTGATTTCTGTTTTCTGGATTAAGTATGAGAGATATTGAATCTGTTGGGAAAGGGATTGTTGGCTTTGTTGTTCTGATGCAATGGCATTCTCAAGACTTGCTTTTTCTTCACTTAGAGCCACATATTCGTCGTTTAGACATTCAAGTCTTTCTTGTGGAGTAAGAGATGTGCTGCATGATCCGGTGTATGCATAAGATTTACCTCTCAATAGTACTAAAAAGAAAATCAGAGAAAATAATAGGGCAGGTATAATTTTTTTTACTCGTTCATTCATTTTAGGTGTTTCCAGATAGCTATTGAGCTACTGAGAAATCCAATTAAAGTACCGGCCGTTATTTCGACTAATACCACTATTGCTATAAACCCAACATTTAACTCTTTTAGATATGGAGTTCCAATCTCGTTGAATGTCTGAGATATGAAATAAAACATGTCGCTATTTTGTAGAAATGCGATTATTCCATACCATACAACAAGTATTGAGACTATAGCGATTGCCGATCCCAAAAATCCATAGAACGTACCCTCTAAAAGGTAAGGTACTCTGACATAACTTCTCGTAGATCCGATAAGTTGCATTGTATCTATTTCATGTTTGTGAGAGTGTATATTGAAAGATATCGCAATAAGTATCAGAACAAATGATACAAGTGAAAGCACGATAACTACTGCGACGCCCCCTCTGTTTATTATGTTTGATATGTCCTCGAGCGTGTCTATCACATCCTGAAAATACATAACATCTTCGATATTCTCGTTTTCTTCCTTCAAACCGTTAACA
>JBDRHV010000083.1:0-2809 GCA_043816465.1 bacterium
TGGTGTTACATCAATCTTAATTATATCTCCAATTTCAACATCTTTTTTCATCTTTTGAGATTCTTCCAATGAAATTTCGATGTTTGGATTTTCAACTTCTTCAACAACCTCTTTAATTAAAAGTACAGTTGCTATGTCAGAGTCTTCTTGAAGAATGATTTCAACCTCTTGTTCTTTGTTTCCAAAGTCCTTTCTATAAGCGGTTGCAAGGGCAGCTTTTACCGTTTCCATTACACGTTCGTATGGAATGTTCTTTTCATCACATATTTGGTGAATTGCTGCGAAAAATTGTGGTTTCATATTATATTTATTACAAGATTAATTATTACAAGATTACAAAATTATTGTGATTATTACTTAACGTTACGATTACATAGAAATAATCTTGTAATTTTGTAATAGCGCAGCGTTTGTAATTTTGTAATAAAATGAGCAGACCCATCTCGGCTCTGCTACATTCTTATTATACCGAAAGAGTTATTTTTAGGCAAGCAATTTTCCGGTTAAGGGACTAATTGTGGAACAATCGTAGAACTATTGTTGGACTTATCGATTAGTTCACCCATTGGATATACTCGTTGTACATCTCATTCATGCTCTTATACTCAAGCTGACCTGCATCAACATAAGGCTGAAGTGCATCAAACATACTCTGGTAAAAGTCAGTATCAACATCTTTAGCGCCAATACTAAGTGAGAAATATATAATATTTACCTTATTTTTATCGGAAAGTGCAATAGCTTCTTCAATTTTATCCACCAACACATCAATATCCTCATCTTCATATTCCATATCCCCATGAGTTTGAGATGGATCTAGTGTTTCCTCATATAAATTCTTTATACCTCCATCAGAAGCCAAATTCACAAGTTTTCCATTCGGATCATCAATAGTCCAATCTCCTACAGCAGTGCTAATTCTCCATGGGTTAATTCTATCTTCCATATCAAGTGGCATATTTCCATGACATGCACCAGGATAAGGGCAGTCACTATATACCTCGGGTCTCATATCTTCTGGCATAGACATTGCACAATAGCCAACTCCACCCGTTGTAAATACGTATCCGGCATCAATTGAAGCTTTTGCCCAATCTAGCTCTGAACATGTGCCGGAAACGTGTTGCACAGGAATACCTAATGCTTCCAAATCTTCCTTCATTTTCATTATTTCAACGGTGAATAGTTTTAGGTTGTAGTTTGGATTGCTACTATTGCCTGCATCCGCATGTACACCTATGCCATGACCCCTTTCATATAGCTCAAGAAGTACATTTTCAAAGTTGCCGCATGCCTCAATGGTTTCCGGACTTGCTTCAAATGTTACCTTGGCACCATTAGCTTCAAAAATATCAGCAAGCTCTCTAGCTTCATCCATATGTGCATTAAACTTAATCTCCTCATCCATTTCCGTTTTCCACCCTTCTAAATGAACCATGAATCCAAAATAAACGGTACCTGGCTCTCTTATGTAATCTTCATCCTCTTCCACAATTTGCTCATCAACTTGTTCACTATCGGTGGCACCATACTCTTCAAATAGGTATTCAGCATAATCAATAATCATATCGTATTTTTCTTTATCTATTTCTTCTAACTCATCTTCAATATCTAAACTAAATATTGTATTTGGCTCAAAGTCATTTAGTCTTGTATAAGGGGATTTACCATTACCACCATACTTTGTGTTTGTAGTAGCCATAATCATATCTATAGCATTACTAGCATCTGGCTGAACATGATCTTCAAGTGATTGAACTCTATGATAAGGAACTTCTATTTCTGGTCCAAAAACCTCAGCCTCTCTTTCCTCCCAATATTCCTCATCGTCACAAGAATGTCCAGTGGGGCTTTCTTGTTTAGCGATATCCATCTCATCAGATTTACACCCTACCGTTACATCATATCTATTCACTGGCCCTTCCCAATCTATCAAAAACATAGCTGGTCCGTCCGGATATCTGGCGAGTACTCCACTTGCAAGTACAACACCATAAGATTGAGTGAAATACCCAATATCACCAACCTCCGGTAAAGTATCTATAAATTCAGTGACGTAATAAAGACCATCTTGTCCAATAAATCCATTCATATTTTCCTGCCCTTCACTCTTACCTCTACCTTCTGGGGCATAAACAACTGCATTAAAGCCGGCATTTGCAAATTTTTCTGCAGTAGATGTAACACCAGGAACATTATTTGTATATGCACTGCTGTCACCAGTACCACCAGGAGACATAATAATAGTAGGAGCAGGTCCGCTTACACCTTTAGCTGGAACCAGATTCACATACAGTTTTGAACCACTTGTTTGATTGGTTACATAGTATTCGTTTTCTGCAATTTCTTCATATTCAATTACTAATTCTTCTGATTCTGAACCCATCTCAATTAATTCACCTCCGCAATCTTCAGGGCATATTCCTCTCGCTTTTTCAACTTTGTCACAGACGCCATCTCCACACGGACTTTGCGGAGCTTTAACAAAATCATCATCTCCACCACATCCAGACATAAGTAAAGAAAAGACAAACAGTAGCACAAATATCTTCTTCATAATTTAAAAATTAGATAACTTAAATTAAAAACATTGTAACATGTTCACTATTTATTACAAAAAGATAGGGAGCTCTCTTTCAGATTATTTGTACAACAATCCTTGTACGGAATACTTCGTTATAATCCAAACAACTCACTCATTCCTGCTTCCAACTTGCATAAATGTGTTTTGGTCCTATTTAACTTTATTTGCCCTCGCCGGGCAGGCGATTCTTTTTGTAGTCAAAAAGAATCCAAAAACCTCTGGGGT
>JBDRHV010000084.1:0-3716 GCA_043816465.1 bacterium
TTAGAATATTTAATAAATTTACCCCCAGCTAATGCCGCACGCTTACGATCTTCAGGGATTTGATCTAATGACCCGCCTTTAGCACGTTGGGTTAATGCTTTCATCTGTTCAGAGATAATCTTCATGGTTTTCTTTTTACTCTTTGGCGGGGGTTTATTTTCCTCATAATCACTGTCGTCAAAATCCGGGCTATCTAAATTCTCTAATTCCAAGAATCCTTTTTGCATTTCCTTTAACTCCTCCCCAAGTAGTTTGTAGAATTCCTCTTCAAGATCATCAGGTTCTAGGCCTTCGCTTTCTGCAAACGCATGAACTTCATTATCCGACGGCGCAGGATTACCAGAGAAAAATTGAATAATTTTATCTCTTAATTCACCATCTTTTAGAATATCCATTGACATCTTTCGTAGTGACTTGCTGTCTTCTACTTGCTTTAATTTTGAATAATATTTTTCATCTTCTTTTAGATGGTCTAATGCAACCTGAGCTACATCGTCCATGTCTAAATCTAAAGATTCTTTGTGCTCTTGCTCAACTTCCAATCCCATACGGAATTGTTCTATATCAACATCCTCCCAGTTAACATCCAGCTTTTCACCGATTTTCTTGGCTGTGTCTATGTCAACAGGCGCTCCATGAGTATCCTGTTTTATTTCTGTGAATCCCCAGGCATCCCAATCGACTGAACTCTCACCCTTTAACATTTTAAAGTGTGATTCTTGATTTACCGGCTTCTCGCAAATCGTAATTTCGGCCAGTTCAAGTCCATCCACTTGCATATACGTTCTACTAGATTTAGTAACGATCTGTTTTTCTGTTGCTGTTCCAGCAATTGAATATGATTTAAAATCTCCACTTTGTATTCCTTTACGGACCCTATCAGCCACCTGAGAATCTGGTCGAACTTCTGTAATCAAATAAAATCCTTTATCATCAACACCAGATCTAAATGTTTCGCCCTTCTTGTTGATAAAAGCAGGAAGCATCCATCCAACTTGAACGTCTGAGTTGTGATAAATTATCCCCTTACCAGAATACGTGTGATCTATATCAACTTCAAGATTATAAACTATGCCATCATACCATTCTTTTTTAATTGAAATAATACGTGTACCATTACTCACGGGTAAACAGTTTCTTGATAGCAGTAGTTCAGTAAAATACCTCTTCCAATCATCACGACTGAAATTAACTTTACTATTGCATACATCACATAACGCTACAAGATTATCATCACTAGCGTTTCCTTTATTATAGTCAATGTGGTGCACAGATAATTTTCTATTGATATCAGTTATTTCTTGTACTTCGGTTTTCCCGCATAATCGGCATATATGATTGTCTCTCTCTATGATGACTTCCTTCTTTAAAAGAAACTCGTATGTGTATGGTAATCTAGAAATGCCACCCTTCCAGTTAGGATTATTTTCACCAGAATTTCCGCCATGGTTTGGTCTTTTATGGCCATAAACATCCACCCAAGTTCTATTACGTCTTTGATGTGAATTATGTTTCTCTGGCGTACAAAAGCCGACTGGTTTCCAAGAATCTGATAATTTAGTCCTCAATTCTTCGGCTCGTATATGGCCGTATATTTCTTCAAATGTTTTTCCTTTTATGTCGATATTTCTTTGGTTTATTTTTGACTTATTCTTCTGGCTTGATTGATCAAGTTTAAGTAAAATATCATTTCCAGTAATATTACCCGCTGTAACCCAACCTCTTTTTGTTAATATCGGATGTTCGTCTGTTACACGAATAATTTCTCCGTTATCTAACTCGAATATATTAATAAGATAACTATATGGATGGGTTATTACTTTATTAACCACTCTTTTATTACCAGATGATGAGTAAACATAATCGCCAACATGGATGTTTTTTATTTGTGTATATTCTGGATTGCCGGATGTTCCGGATGATTTTGTTTTTATTAATGTTTCAGGGGCCAAACAATGCGCGATCATCACATTTCTAGTTCTAAACGATTTAGCGAATTCTCTATATGCTTTCTTCAATGCTTTAATAGTAATGAGATGGCCTTCTCTGTCAATGACTTCAACAGAAGCATATCCACCTACAATCATAGGCTCATTATCTTCGTTATCTAATTTACGAGCTTTAATCATAGGAAGGTATTTTTTATCATTTGAATAACGATATAATGTCAGTAACTCAGCATTAGAGATCAAATCATTTTTTGGGTCACCATTCTGGGCATCAAATAATACATCATATGACTTTATATATTCAGAGATATCGTCAGGAGTAGTTTTGCCTATGGATTTACTAAGAAAATCAAACCCACTGTCTGATAGTAATGTGGTATAATACCCACGGTTGTATTTACGAACATCGTTTTCTATTTCCATTCCAGCTAGGTTATTAAGACATGATTTAACCATCTTCGTATCCGCCCCTGGGAACATTTCATATAATAATGACGGCTCTTTAGAATGGAACCTATGCGCTACATCGTCTATTGCCAATACCATATCTAATTTTGATGGCACAGAATCCAAGAAGCTAGCTTCAACACTGGTTCCGTGTGACAATCTCCCAAGAGATTTATACAGCACAAAAATCTCGTCGTCAGTAATTTCCTCTTTTGCTAGTAATGTATAGCCATCTAAAAAGTCAATAATGTTCATAGGTTCCTCCACCGATTTAGTTAGATTCTGAGATGACGCGATTGCCATTATTAATGAGATTAGCCCGTCTTCACTAAAATCATTAAACCCTCTAACAAAATCAGGTTTTTCCATTGTTTTAATATTCTCAACTTGACACCAGAAATCAATTGCTTCCTGTGTAAGCTCATTAGAGTTTAGTATTTCTTTGATGCTTTGTTCGTAATCAATCATCATACTTTTACTCCATTAGGATGCATATTCGCAGACAAAATTGTTTTCACAACCTGCCCGTTACCAACGATATATCCGTCGCCTTTTATCGGATGCCACCAACCAGTTTTTGGTAAATCAACAGTTCTCAAAGATTTTATTCCATCTTTAACGGCATGAAAACCTGTTCTGGATGCTCGTTGCCATAAATGAGAATGCGTGATCAATCTATCATGTGGATGGGTTTGTACCCATCTATGCTTCTGTTCATCAAAAACTGCTCCAGGAAATGGCGGTGTTAATTGATGGGCCTTAGATATAAATTCTTTATTTATACTCTTTGCTAATTTCAATTCCTTAGAAAGATCACCTTCGAATAAATGTGTAAGAATACCCTGAGTCATCTTCCCCATACCAATGTATACCCTTGCAATAACATCCGCACGATAACCAGAAAGTGCCGGAACTAATGATGATTCAGAAATATGCGCCATTCCCATCAGTTTATCAATTGCGATTATTTTGTTGCTTCTGGTATCAGCATATTTTATTTCATTGAATACCGTGAGAGTGTCTTTTTCGAATTTATCAACCAATACATCTGAATATAGCCCACGAATATATTTTGTCCAGGAATCCAGTGTAGGTTTCATTTTAACTAAGAATTTAGCTAGTTTATCTATTTCTTCATCTGGGACTTCAGTATTCGGATCTGCTATTTTGATATATGTTCCCATGATATTGTTATACGCAGTCCACTCATATGGAAATTTCATCGCGGCTTTTACGATAGTTAGTATTAAGTCTCGAGGAGCATTATTAATATAATGATTTATTGGCCCGATTAATCTATCGTGAACATGGTCATGAAGA
>JBDRHV010000085.1:0-2651 GCA_043816465.1 bacterium
AGATATACAAAAAGAGTTGGACCGCAGAAAACCAGGGCAAAACAAGCTAACAACACAGAGGAAAGAAGCGGATAAGGTTGAGATTCTCTCTGGTGTCTTTGAAGGAATGACAACCGGTACACCAATAAGCCTCATGGTAAGAAATGAGGACAGGAAATCAAAAGATTATGAAAAGCTGAAAAACCTATACCGCCCCGGTCATGCTGATTTCACATATGACGCAAAATATGGATTCAGAGACCACAGAGGTGGAGGCAGAGCCAGCGCCAGAGAAACTATTGGTCGTGTTGCAGCTTTTGCAATAGCAAAAAAACTAATTCCTAAAATCAGAATTACAGCTAAGCTGATAGAACCAAGTTTAAAAACAATCGAAAATGCCAAAAAACAAGGTGATTCTGTTGGAGGGCTTATTGAATGTGTTATCAAAAATGTACCAGCCGGACTTGGCAGTCCCGTTTTTGATAAATTAGATGCCCGTCTGGCCCAAGCTATGCTCAGCATTCCAGGTACAAAAGGATTTGAAGTGGGTAGTGGTTTTAAGGGTGTACATATGATGGGTTCAGAGAATAATGATGAATTTGTATCCAAAGGCAAAACTAAAACTAATAATGCAGGCGGAATATTAGGCGGCATAAGCAACGGAATGGACATAGTTTTCCGTGTTGCATTCAAACCAACTTCCTCAATTGCAAAAAAACAAAACACTGTAGATAATAAAGGGAATAAAAAGACAATTGAAGTTAAAGGCAGGCATGACCCTTGCGTAGCGCTAAGAGCTGCACCTATTGTAGAAGCAATGGCTGCATTAGTACTTGCCGATGAATATTTAATCCAAAAAGTTTTAAGTCATAAGTCCTAAGTTGATAAGATAGCTTATTACTTAAGACTTAAAACTTACGACTTAGAAAGTTTACAAATTAACACAATAAAACTATGCAAAATCTATTCAAGAATTTTGATTGGTCAGTAAAATCAATCGCCAAGGTAATCGGAATAGTTATCTTGGGAATTATTGCTCTCACAGTTGTCATCTCCCTCATAAGCTTTTCCATCAAAACCATTTTTGGCGTCACAAGTTACAGAAGTGACAGTGGCTACTATGGTAACGACTATGCAATGGAAGAAGCTGCATTCTTTGGCAAAGGTGGAGGTGGGATAGTTGCAATGTCGAGTAGCTACATGCCACCAATTCCAGAACCAGGCTATAGTACTGGATCTGACGCGGAAGATTACGAAGTAAAAGAATACTATGGAACTATTAAGACCAGAAAATTAGATGAAACTTGTGAAATGATATACGAATTAAAAGCAAAAGATTACATAATTTTTGAGAGTTCCAATAAAGATAAGGAATATTGTAATTATAGCTTTAAAGTTGAAAAACAATATGGAGATGAAATAGTTGCTCTTATTGAAAGTCTTGATCCAGAGTCTTTTAACGCAAGTATTCAAAGTATCAAGGGAACCATAGAAGGCATGGATGACGAGCTAGATATTCTAACTAAAAAACTTGAATCTGTTGAAGAGACATTAGAGGAGGCTCAAGATGCTTATGATGAAATTACGGTTCTGGCTACAAGACAAAATGACGCTGAAACCCTAGCTAAAATTATTGATAGCAAATTAAACCTAATTGAAAAACTAACTAACGAAAGGCTTTCAATAAAAGAAAGAATTGATAGATACAACAATAGCAAATCAGAACAATTAGATCGTTTAAATTACACATTCTTTAATATAAATGTATACAAAGATTTGATCTTTGATTGGGAAGATATTAAAGACAGCTGGAAGTACGAAACTAAACAACTCGTGAACAATGTTAACGAAGTATTCCAAGGAATCTCATTACACCTTGCTACTTACTTAGTAAGATTTGTACAAGTAGTACTTTACCTATTCATCTCAGTATTCTTACTTAAGTTTGTATGGGTGGGAGTTAAATACGCATGGCGCGGGAAGAAGAGAAAATAATTAAATTAAAAAGAAGGTGCGGATGATCATCCGCACCTTCTTTAGATTATATAAAATTATTCCTCAGGAATTTCCTCTTCAGTAAGCCATTCGCTATCGTCTTCTTCTACTTCTTCAACCACCTCTTCTTCATCAGATTCTTCATTTATATTCTCTACAGTCTCTTCCTCAACAGCTTCTTCCTCTTCAACAACTTCCTCTTCCTCAATAACTTCATTACAACGAATTTGAACTGGATAACTCTCCATAATCACACAATCAAATCCTTCTTCACAGTAGTCATCACAGAAATTGTCTGTTACACATCTTGCCTCATCTTCTCCTTCAACCACCGCACACATTCCCTCGTCACAACTGATCTGCTCATCACCTACAATTCCACATTCAATATCGACAATTGGTTCCTCAGATGGCTCATCTACTAGTTCATCTACTGGTTCAGGTTCCTCAGATGGCTCATCTACTGGTTCTGGTTCATAACCATCAATCAGGTCACATCCACAACCTGTATAATCATTAAAAGGAACTTGCCCCTCATCACACTCAAATTTTATAGTTTCGCAAACACGAGTGTTTTGACTTTGATATTCACGTCCTTCCTTTTCTCCAGGATAAACGTTTGTACTTACACATGCAGAAAGAAGTAGTAAAGCTGGTATAAATAGTAATAGTAGTCT